>DATLFW010000096.1:0-2933 GCA_035540775.1 Acidimicrobiia bacterium | reverse complement strand
CCGACAAGGCGTACGTGCGTGCCCCCTCGTCACCCGGTCCCCGCAGGTCGCCCGGCTGGGCGTCGAGGACGCGCTCGAGATCGACGAGGGCTTCGTCGGGCTGGCCGGCCTGCACCCGCGCCAAGCCCCGCGCCACCCACGCCTCGATCGGGACCTCGACCGAGATCTCGTCGAGGTCGCTGGTGGCGGCGAGGGCGGACCGGGCGTCCCCCAACTGCCCGAACACGTTGGCGGTCAGCACCTGCGAGGTGAGACGGAACGACTCACTGACGCCCTGTGCGGCGCCGAAGGCCTGTTCGTACAGCCGGCGCAGGTCGGGCATCCGCCCCAGACATGCGCTCGCCCGCACCAGGTTGCTCAACGCCATCCCCCGCCCGAAGTCGTCGTCGATGGAGTCGAAGATCTCGAACGCCTCCTGCGCCCGGTCGCGCGCCTCGGTGGACCGGCCCAACCACAGCGCCACCGACGCCTTGAGGACGAGGGTCATGCCGAGTGCCCACCGGTCGCCACCGCGCCGGGCCTCGTCGATCACCTCCGACGCCAGCTCGCCCGCCTCCTCCAGCCGGCCCTGGGTGAGGCGCACGAAACCGAGGAGGCCGCGAGCCCAACTACGGCCGCCCCAGTCGGAGATCTCCTCGAAGGTGGCCGCCGACTCGGAGAGCCGCTTGTCGGCGAGGTCGGTGTCGCCCCGGTTGAAGGCGATCCAGGCGAGGTTCTGGAGGGCCCACGCCTCGCTCCGGCGGTCGCCCAGATGTCGGAACCCCTCGAGCGCTTCGCCGATGGCGCGCTCGGCGGCGTCGAGGCGTCCGAGGAAGAGGTTCGCCATTCCCCAGCGGCGCAGCGCCTCGGCCCGCCCCTGGCGGTCGCCGACTTCGCCGGCGATCCCCATCGCCTGCTCGAGGGTGGCGAGCGCCTGCTCGTTGTCGTTCTCGCGCAGCTCGACGTCGCCCAGCACGGTCAGACCACGCACCTCGAGGTGCTGGTCCCCCCGCTCGCGGGCCCCGGCGAGCACCTCCTCCAGGTCGACGCGGGCGGCGGCCAGGTCGCGCTTCCACGCCCGGGCCCGGGCACGGCCCAAGAGAAGGCGATGGCGATGCTCCACCTCGTCGGCGGTCAGGAGGCCGAGCGCGTCGTCGTAGAGCTGTTCGGCAACGTCGACCGACTCCCGCTCCTCCGCCCGCTCGCCGGCCCGTTCGAGCCATTCCAGCGCCCGGGCGCGGGCGTCGGTCGGGACGTCGGCGGGCGGTGTGGCGACGTCGACGGTCAGTTCGGCGGCCACCCGCCAGTGGTGGGCCAGCTGCTCGAGGTACTCGTCTTCCCGCCCGGTCTTGCGTGCCTTCTGCTCGAGCCACGTCGCGGCGGCGGCGTGGCGGCGAGCCCGCTCTGACTTGGTCAGCGTCTCGTAGGCGACCTCGCGGACGAGGTCGGACTTGAACTCGAAGCGCCCGTCCTCGACGACGAGGAGGTCGCGTGCCGAGAGATCGGCAAGGGTCGCGGCGACGTCGTGGTCGTCGCGCTGGCCGCCGAGCTCGACGAGGGCCGACACGGATCCGACCCGGCCGAGGACGGCGGCGTCCTCGACGGTGGCGCGGGCCGTGGCCGTCAGTGAGTCGAGCCGGGCAGCGACGAGCCCTCGCAGGGTGGCGGGCAGTTCTGCCCCCGTGGCCGCCTCGCCGGCGAGGGCACCCGTCTCCTCGAGGAGGGCGACCAGTTCCTCCACGAAGAACGGGTTCCCTCCGCTGCGTTCCATCAGCGTGTCGCCGACGCCCTTCGGGAGGTCGCGACGACCGAGGAGGGCCTCGACCAGTTCGCTCGTCGCCTCCGACGACAGGGGGTCGAGGTGCAGGGCGACCGTGTTGTGCCGGCCGAGACGCGGAGCCCAGCGGTCCTCCAACTCGGGACGGGCGGTGGCCACGACGACGACTCGGCAGCCGTGCAGCCGATCGAGAAGATCGTCGACGAGGTCGAGCACGACGTCGGCGGCCCAGTTCAGGTCGGCGAGGAACAGCACGACGAGCTTCTCGCGTGCGAGTCCTTCGGCCACGGCCGCGAGGGCCGAGATGGCCTCGTCGACCGCCCGGGTGGGGTCGACGTCGCCGAGCGTCGTCTCCATCCCGGTGAGGTGGAGGAGAGCGTCGGCGATGCGGCGGGCGTCGGCGCCCGACGTGCGCGTGGCCAGTTCGACGCCCCGCACCAGCTTCTCCCGGGTGTCGGGCGCCGGCTCGTCGGGGGCGATGGCGAACCCCTGACGGAGGATCTCGGTGACCGGCCACCACGGATTCGCCTCCCCGTAGGGCATGCAGCGCCCGACGTAGACAGCGGCGTCGTGGTCGCGGATCGCCATCTCAGCCAGTTCTTCGCCGAGCCGGCTCTTGCCCATCCCCGCCTCCCCGGTCAGGAGGACGAGCAGCGGGCGGCGGCCGCGTGACGCGCTGGCAAGGGCGCTGCCGAGGAGGCCGAGTTCGGCATCGCGCCCGACGAGCGGCGTCCGGACGCGCCGGGGCCGGTACCCGGGCGGGGCGATGGCGCCGAGCGCCGCGAACGCCTCGACCGCTTCACCCCGGCCGCGGATCTCGACGGCGCCGAGCGGTTCGTAGCGAATCCCGGGGGCGGCGGCCCGCGTGCTCGCCCCGACGACGACCTGACCCGGTTCCGCCCGTTCCTCGAGGCGGCTGGCGACGTTCACGACGTCGCCCATGGCGGTGTAGTCGTCACCCGCTCGCATGGCACCGACGAGCACTTCACCGGTGTTGACGCCGACGCGGAGGCGCACCGGGACGCCTGTTTCGGCCGAGTAGTCGTCGACGATCCGCTGCATGGCCAGCGCGGCGCGAACGGCTCGCTCGGCGTCGTCCTCGTGGGCGACGGGGGCGCCGAACAGCGCCACCAGGGCGTCACCGACGACCTTGTCGACCTTGCCGCCGTACGCCGTG
>DATLFW010000095.1:0-4153 GCA_035540775.1 Acidimicrobiia bacterium | reverse complement strand
CGCGCCATCTGCATCCTCGCCGGGCGTTCGCCCCAGGAGGCCGAGGGTCTCTCCGGCGTCCTCCAGATCATCTCCGCCATCGAGCGCGTCGGGAACGCCGCCGTCGACGTCTCCCGCATCGTGAGCCGCCGCCTCGGCATTCCGGCCCCCCTCGTCGCCGACCTTGCCCGCGCCGAGGAGGTGTCGCACCGGGTGCGCGTTCGTGAGGACTCGCCCATGGCGCACCGCACGCTGCGCGACCTCGAACTCCCCACCGAGGCGGGCATGCGGGTCGTCGCCATCCGCCGGGCCAAGGACTGGATCACCGACCCCGGCGGCGACGACACGACCTTCCCCAACGACGTGCTGATCCTCCAAGGCGCCGCCGCCGGGATCAGCGTCGTGCGCGTCCTCGCCGGCGCCCCCGAATGGCGGCCGCCGTCGGTGGAGGAGGACCCGGCCATCACCGACCTCGACCGGGCCGTCGACGTGCTCGTCGAGATGAAGAACGTGTCGGAGGTCGCCGTCGGCCTCGCCTACTCGGCGCTCATGTTCCGCGACACCGGCCTCGCCCTCGAGGTCGTCCACCTCGAGGACCGCCTCGACGAGATGAAGGAACGCCTCGAGGTGTGGGTGCTCCGGGCAGGTGCCGAGACCGTCGACCCGGGTCAGCTGCGGGGGCTCCTCCATCTCGGTCAGGCGGCCGAGGAGATCGGCGACGCCGCCCAGCAGATGGTGTGGCTCGTCGAGCACGACGAGGAACTTCACCCCGTCGTGGCGGCCGCCCTCGGCGAGTCCGACGAGGTGATCGTCAGCATGCCGGTCGCCGACGCGTCGGCGGCGGTCGGACGGTCGCTGCGCGATCTCAAGATCGAGACGGAGACGGGCTTCTACCTCCTCGCCATCCGGCGAGGGGGCGGGTACATCTACCGGCCCGCACCGGGCGTCGTGCTCCAGCCGGGCGACGAACTCATCGCGAGTGGCCCCGACGAGGGCCGCGACCGCCTCGGTGACCTGTGCGGGTTCCGGGTGCGCACGGTGGAAGACACCGGCGAGATCGAACTGGTCCCCGTCGCCGGCGGCGAACGTCACTGACGCCACGCCGTACGGTGGTGGCGTGATCGAGGTCCGGTGGTACCGGCCCGGCGCCACCGGCGCCGAGGTCGTCGAGCCCGAAGCGCTCGCCGAGTGCATCGCCCGTCGCGAGGGCCTCGTCTGGGTCGACCTGACCCACCCTCACCCCGAATCGGTTGCGATGCTGGTCGCCGACCTGGGCGTCCACGAACTCGCCGCCGAGGACCTCGCCCACGCTGGGCAGCGGGTGAAGCTCGACCGCTACGAAGACCACTTCCACCTGGCCGCGTACGAGGTCGACCTCGACGACGGCGAGATGAGGGCCCGTGAGATCGACTTCCTCGTCGCCGACGGGTGGTTGGTCACGGCTCGGCGCCCCGACGACCGGGACAGCGCCGGCTCGCTGGTGACCGAGGCCCGGCGCCGGTTCGAGCGCACGCTCCACCTCGGCCGGGCCGTTGACGAGGGGCATCTCCTCCACGCGCTCCTCGATGCCCTCGTCGACGAGTACCTGGATCACGCCGAGGAGCTGCGGGCGATCCTCGACCGGTTCGAGACGGCGATCTTCGAAGGCCGCGACGAGACCGAGGACGGCCGCCGGGTGCGATCGGGTGACGAGGTGCAGCGGGCGGCGTTCGAACTGCGCCGCACCCTGGTGTCGTTCATGCGCCTGGTGGCGCCGCTGGGTGACGCCCTCGCCGCCATGGTCCGGGGCGAGATCGGCGGCTTCAAGCCGGAGGCCGCCGTCCACCTCCAGGACGTGCACGACCACGTGATCCGGGTGTCCGAGGACCTCCAGGACCAGCGCGAGCTGCTCGACGGCGCCCTCCAGGCCCATCTCGCCATGGCGTCGAACCGGATGAACGAGGTGATGGAACGGATCACGGCCTGGGGCGCCATCCTCGTGATCAACACCTTGATCGCCGGGATCTACGGCATGAACTTCCGGCACATGCCGGAACTCGACTGGCGGTTCGGCTACCCGCTCGTCCTGGGACTCATGGTCGCCGTCGCGGTCGTCCTCCATCGCCGTTTCCGCCGCCGCGGCTGGCTCTGACCGCCGATCTGGGTACGTCCACACACGTATAGGGGCACCAGGCGTACCCAGAACCCGGACGGGGGGCGGCCGGTAGGCTCCGCCGCATGGGTCACCTCGCCATCTCCGTCCCCGTTCCCGGTCCGCTCGCCGATTCGGTCGAGTACGCCCGCCATGCCGAAGCCCTCGGATACACGGAGGCGTGGCTCGCCGAGGTGGGCGGCCCCGACGCCTTCGCGCTGGCGGGCGCCCTCTCCGTCCAGACGGGCCTGCGGCTCGGCACGGCGGTCGTCCCGATCTACAACCGCACGCCCATGGTCCTCGCCATGACCGCCGCCTCCCTCTCCCAACTCTCGGGCGGTCGTTTCGTCCTCGGTATCGGCACGTCGAGCGAGAACATCGTCGAGCGCTGGAACGGGCTCCCCTTCGAGAAGCCGTACACCCGCATGCGCGAGACGCTCGACGTGGTGAAGCGGCTCCTCGCCGGCGAAAAGGTGACCTACGAGGGCGAGACGCTGCGTCTCGACGGCTACCGGATGACGGTCGACGCCCACGGCGAGGCGAAGGTCTACATCGCCGCCCTCAATCGGCGGATGCTGCGCCTGGCGGGCGAGATGGCCGACGGCGTCATCCTCAACATGCTCGCCCCGGAGCACATCCCGACCGTCCTGGCCGAGGTGGCGGAAGGCGCGCGGGCGGCGGGCCGGGACCCGGGCGAGATCGAGTCGGTGGCCCGCATCCACATGGCGTACGGCGAGGACTTCGAGACGGCGGCCGGGATCGTCCGCATGGTCTTCGGGCCCTACGCCGCCACGAGCGTCTACAACCGGTTCTTCCGCTGGATCGGGTTCGAGGAGGAGGCCGACGCCATCGCGAAGGCGTGGGCGGCGAAGGACCGCGAAGGTCTCGCCGGCGCCCTCTCCGACCGCATGGCGGAGGCGATGGTGGTGTGGGGCGACCGCGACCGATGCCGGGAGCGGCTCCAGGCCTACTTCGACGCCGGTCTCGACGTGGCCGCCCTCAACCCCCTGGTGCTCGACACGCCCTCGGCGACTCGCATGATGGAGGCACTCGCTCCGTCGAAGGCGTGACGCAGGCGGTCAGCCTCCGGCGGGCGCAGCCGTCGTGGTGGTCGCCCCCGGCGCCGTCGTCGTGGTCGTCTCCTCGGGCGGGACGCACTGTTCGGCCGGCGGCCGCTGGGCCGGGTCGGGGTGGTCGCACGGGTGGACCACGACGATCCGCTTCTGGGGCCGGTACCGGGTCGTGTACGACTTCCGCCCGATCTCGTCGCCGTCACGCGTGATCACTCGGGTCACGCGCACGACGCGCCCCTCCGAGCCGGCTTCCTCGATCCGCCGCTGACCCCGGGGCAACGCGCCGTCGACCTTGTACTCCTCGGGGATCGGGATGACCGAGAGAACCTCGGGCCCTTCGGCCCGCACGTCGCGCGTCTTGGTGCCGTAGAAGCTGACGGTCACGGAAGTCGCCGACACGCTGGAGCGGATGTAGATGGCGGAGTCGGTGTCGTTGCGGAACTTCAGGTCGGGCTTGGGCCACGACAGCGTGGCCTCCCGGCCCATCGGATACCGCGAGATGTAGAAGGTGTGCGCCTGGTACTCGAGCAGCGGGTAGCCGCCGAAGAAGGCCGCGTTGAACATCGTGGTGGCGAACTGCGAGACCCCTCCGCCGAGGTCTTCGGTGAATTCGCCCGCGTAGATCACGGGCGCCCGGACGAAGCCGTTCTCGGCCGTGCGCCGCCCGATCTCTTGGTTCAGCGAGAACGTCTCGCCCGGCATCACGAGCGTGCCGTTGACGAGCTCGGACGCCCGGTGGATGTTCGTCACTCGCGGCTGACCGGCCGGGTAGTTCGACGTGAAGGTCGACACCAACTCCGTCACCTTCAGCGCCTCGAGGTCCTCGGTCGTGCGGTCGGGCTCCTCCTCGTGGAGGCGGCCGGCCACCACGCGGCGTCCCTTCAGGATCTCGTCGGCGACCTGGTCGAGGTCGAGGGTCCGCCCCGTGACGTGGGCGACGATGCTGACGCTCGACCCGTTGACGGCGAAC
>DATLFW010000094.1:0-2535 GCA_035540775.1 Acidimicrobiia bacterium | reverse complement strand
CATCGCCGCCTGCGTGGCCGCCGCCCGTGGCTACGAGTGGGCCGGGCCGGGATCGGTTCGCCCACTCGCCCGCCATCACCTGACGTACCTCGAGGCCCAGGTGCTCGCCGAGGTGGCGTCGGGATCGACGAACGACGAGATCGCCTCGCGGCTCGGGTACTCGGCGAACTACATCAAGGACGTGCTGGCGTCGGCCCGCGAGCGCCTCGACGCCCGCGACCGAGCGCACGCCGCCGCCATGGCGGTGGCGCTGCGCCTCGTGCGGCCCTCCAGTGACGGTCGGTTCGCCCCCTCGATCCCGATGGAGGAGACCGCTCGCCGTCCCGCCCGGGCCTGACCCGTCGGCCGCCGCCTCCCTGCGCAGTCACCCTGCGACGCCCACCCGCCAGTCGGGGGTCGGCGCTTCCATCGGGCCTGGTCACGGTACGGATCGGAAACCTCACGGAACGAGGAAAAAAAATCCCGACGGCGAACGCGACATGTGGGCGGATCGTTCGTAAGAACCAGTGACAGCCGGGGGTTGCGTTCATCCCCCGGAACGCAACCAAGCCATCTCGTGGTCCGCCCCCGGCGCCCACGAAGACAAGGGAGGACAATCAGTGGTTCGCAAGCTCCTCGCAATCATGGGAGCGGCTGCGCTGGCAGCGGTGCTCACGCCCGTCTCCGCTCAGGCCGCCCCCCAGGACAACAGCGGCGTCGTCGTCTTCGTCGGCGACTCCACGATCGGCAGCGGCGCCTACACCGGGGCGACCGGTGACGGCCTCTGCTACCCGAACCTCGACGCCCGTCCCGGCGCCTGTGCCCCGTCTCCCGGTCAGACGACCGAGGTCGACAACGGCTGGAAGTTCCGGGTGCCCGGCAACAACGTGAACGTCGGCGGCGTGACGCAGATCAACGCCACCTGCAACGCCTACGGGCGCTTCGGCGGGACGACGGTGTTCACGATCTCCACGAGCCCGGGCAACTGTTCGATCGACTCCGACGGCATCGTCAAGGGCAACGCGGTCGGCGTCGGCCCGTCCTGCGGCATGTCGTACGGCACGAGCGTCGGTGGTGACACCGCCCCGAACGGTCCCGACACGTTCACCGTCGGCAGTCTGAGCGGCCCGATCGTGACCACCTGGATCACCAGCGCCGGTGGCACGCTTCCCCTGGTGGGCAGCTACACGGTCGGTGGCGTGACCGCCAACTACGTCGGCGTTGTCCAGGCCCGCCCGATCGGCTCGCCTGGTCAGGTTCCCTGCGCAACCGAGCCCGCCACCACCTTCACCGTGGTCGGCGTCGTGGCTGGCAGCGAGGCGCTCCCGCCCGTGGCCTGAGCCACACCACGACACGCCGTGACCCCCGGGGCCGCCGACACGGCGGCCCCGGGGCGACCGGTCGAGCACCCCCCTGATCCTCCGGGATCTGTCCGAACACTCCAGGGCCCCGAGCCCACCGCACACCCGGGGCAACGATGATGCAACCGCTCGTACATTCAGGAGAGGCCGGACGGGAGAGCCGGCACCGCAACGGTGATGGCGCCCGCCGGCTCCGCCGGCGCTTGGCCGCCGCTCTGCTCGGACTTGCCACGCTCGTCACGCTCGTCGCGACGCCCGGAGCCGCACCGGCCGGTGCGGCTCCGGGCGTCGCCCCGGCGTCTCTCGCCGACCACGGCGGCGCACCGCCGATCGTGGAACTCCCCGGTCTCTCGTTCCCGCGGTATCCCGCGCCCGCCGACGTCGCGCGGTGGTTCGGCGGAACCCTCCAGAGCGACTCGCTGCAGGGCAACGCAGCGGGCATCCCGCTGGTGAGCAGCCAGGCCAAGCGCCTGTACCAGTTCTACGGCGTCAACGACGCCGGCGGTGACCCGGCCAACGACGACCGGACCGCCATGCTCATCCGCGACCTCAACGACCCGAGCCGGATCCGTTCCGCCGTTCTCCTACCGCCTGCGGTGTCCTGGACGGCAGCTCGCACGGCGAGCCCCTTCGGTGTGATCGGGCACGCGTTCGCCCCCGACCGACGGACGCTCTACCTCTGGTTCGCCGTGCAGAACCAGGGCCACCGCGTCGTGGCGGTCGACGAGACGAAGCTTCCCGCCGACGGCGCCACCGTTGCCGCCCCGGCACCGGACGAAATGTTCACCGTGACGACGCTCGGCTCCGAAGTCCGGATCAACAGCGAAGCCGTCGACGCGTGGCTCCTCGAGATCCTGAACCTGAGGCCCGACACTCCGCCGGACGAGGTCGTCACTGCCGGTGTCGGCGACCCGCGCTTCGGGGAGCTGCAGGTCGGATCCCTGCGTTTCCAGGGCGTCACGTACAGCCACGGCAAGCTCTACGTCATCCTCGGGGCCGCGGGCGACAGCGTGGTCCCGGTGCTGCTCCTCCAGGTCGACCCCGAGACGATGGCCGTCGACTGGGACCGCTTCGTGCGAGGTTGCCGCCAGATCATGGCCGACAATGCGGTGGCGCAGCGGTCCGGCTTCGTGCCTGTTCTCCGCACCACCAGCGACATCTTCGTCCCCTGCTCCGCGTCCGGGACCGCTCTGGT
>DATLFW010000093.1:0-2157 GCA_035540775.1 Acidimicrobiia bacterium | reverse complement strand
GGAGAAGGTGCTCGCCGCCGTCGTCCGCCTCCTCGATCGCACGCTCGCCCGGGTCGGCAACGACGAATACGCCAAGGAGAACGATTCGTTCGGCCTGACGACGTTGCGCGACCGGCACGCCGACATCAAGGGATCGCGCCTGCGCCTCCACTTCGAGGGGAAGGCTGGACGGGAGATCGACCTCGCCCTCGACGACGAGCGCCTGGCGAGGATCGTGCAGAAGTGCCGGGCGATCCCCGGCTACGACCTGTTCCAGTACTACGACGACGACGGCGAGCGACGCCGGGTGACGTCGGACGACGTCAACGAGTACCTGCGCGAGGTCACCGGCGACGGATTCACCGCCAAGGACTTCCGGACGTGGGGCGCCACCGTCCTCGCCATCGAATTCCTGTGTGAGGGGCTCGAGCCGGACGTCGACCCGAAGGCGCAGGCGAAGGAGGCCGTCGAGTACGTGGCCGAGCAGCTGGGCAACACGCCGGCGGTCTGCAAGGCGTCGTACGTGCACCCGGGGGTCTTCGAGGAACACGTCGGCCTGCCGCTCGACCGTGTGCCGCCGTCGAAGGCGAAGCGCTTCCGCGGCCTGAGCATCACGGAACGCCGGCTGATGACGGTATTGCGCCGTCTCGGCGAGAAGGTCGAGGGGAAGGAAGGGGCCTCGAAGACGGCCGCCGCCTAGGGCCCCCTGTCTTGGGGGAGTTGTCCGTGCGTTGCACGGCGAAGTCCCCCAAGACGGCGTTAGAGATCCCAGAAGCGTTCGCGCCCGGCGCTTCGGAGGGTCTCCAAGAGCGCCTCGGCGTCCGCCGTCGTCCACCGCCGGTACGCCGGCTCGCCCCGGAGGCGCACCCACAGTTCGTCGTCGCCCACGAGGTCGGGGCGGTACTTCTCCCGCTGCAGGTGGCGGACGAGCACCTTGTTGGTGCCCGTCGTCGGCAGTTCCCGCGCCACCCGCAGGTAGCGAGGCCTCCACTTCGGGCCGAGGTCGTCCTGGGCGTCGAGCCACTCGGCGAATGCAACGGGGTCGAACTTGCTGCCCTCCCGCATCACCACCGCCGCCATGACCTGGTCGCCCGCCTGCTCGTCGGGGACCCCGTAGACGGCGGCCAGGAGCACGTCGGGGTGCCGTGCGACCACCGCCTCGATCGGCCCGGCCGGAAAGTTCTCGCCGTCGACGCGAATCCAATCGGAATCACGCCCGGCGAAGAACAGGTAGCCGTCGTCGTCGAGGTATCCGAGGTCGCCGCTCCAGTACCAGCCGAATCGAGTCGTCTTCTCGTTGGCCTCGGGGTTGTTGTAGTAGCCCTCGAACGGACCCGCTCCGGCCGTGTTGACGATCTGGCCCACACATTCGTCGGCGTTCGCGAGCCGTCCCGTCTCGTCGAATCGCGCCCGGGGCTTCTCGTTGCCGTCGTCGTCGACGACCTTCACGGTCTCGCCCGCGAGCCCGAGGGCTCCTGGCTTCATCGGACCGTCACGGTTCACGGCGATGCCGCCCTCGGTCGCCCCGAAGGCGTCGATCACCTCGACGCCGAAGCGGCGGGCGAAGGTCTCGACCACCTCCGGTGACCCCTCGTTGCCGAAAGCGATCCGCACGGGGTTGTCGGCGTCGTCGGGCGCCTCCGGCGATGCCACGAGGTACGACAGTGGCTTCCCCGTGTAGTTGAACCAGGTGGCGCCGTAGCGCCGCACGTCGGGGAGCCACCCCGACACCGAGAAGCGCCGGGCGAGGCCGACCGACGCCCCGTAGACGATCGACGGCGCCCACCCGACCATGACGGCGTTGGAGTGGAAGAGCGGCATGCAGACGTAGCCGCAGTCGTCGGGCCCGACGTCGAGGATCATCCCCATCCGGTTGCCGGTGACGAGGAGACGGCGCTGGCTGCAGATGACGGCCTTGGGCGCCGACGACGTCCCCGACGTGAAGATGAGCGCCCAGCGGGTGTCGGCGTCGGGTTCGACGCCCGGGTCGTCACCGCTCACGGCGGACAGCGCCGGCTCCAAGGGTTCGCCGATCAGCGACTCGGCCGGGTCGTCGGCGTCGGCGAACCGGCGGCTGACCAGCAGGCGCCCCTCGCCGAGGCCAAGCTCGGACACGACCGGCGCCAGTTTCTCCTGGTGACGGGGCTCGGTGACGATCGCCGCCACGTGCGTATGGCT
>DATLFW010000092.1:0-12193 GCA_035540775.1 Acidimicrobiia bacterium | reverse complement strand
GGGCGGCCCTGGCCGACGACCCCGAGTTCGCCGGCCTCGGGATGACCCCGGCGGAGTGGGACGTCTTCCACTCGGAAGCCGCCGACCTCGTCCGCAACTACTTCCTCCTCGAAGACCCCACGGCCGTCACTCCCATCGGCCTCGAGCTGTTGATGAGCGCCCAGGTCGGTTCCGTGACCGTGCGGGGCATCATCGACCGCCTCGAACTCGACGAGAACGGCGACCTGGTGGTCACCGACTACAAGACGGGGAAGGCCCCGCGCGAGGGGTTCGAGAAGCAGAAGCTGGGCGGCGTGGAGTTCTACGCCCTGCTGTGCGAGGAGATGCTCGGCCGCCTTCCCGCCAAGGTGCAGCTGTACTACCTCTCCGGTCCGGAGATGATCATCCGGACCCCGACACCGGGCACCGTTCGTGGGGTTCGCCAGCGCGCCGGGGCCATCTGGCAGGCGGTGCAGCGCGCCTGCGCCACCGACGACTTCCGTCCCCGCCCCGGTCCCCTGTGCGACTGGTGCAACTTCCGGGCCTACTGCCCGTCGTGGGGCGGCGACCCCGAACGGGTCACCGAGATGCGCGACGGCTCCTTCCAGGAGCGGCTCCCGGTCGGATAGCCGTCGCCCCCCGGCACTACCCTGCGCCTCCGATGGCGTTCTACGAGGGGCGCAACCAGGTTCGGGCCGAGCGGGTGGCGGCGTTCGACGTCGCCGTCGACCGCGCCTTCGACCGCATCCGCACCCCGGCCGCCGATCGGGTCTTCTACTCGTTGACCAACGCGGCAGAGCACGGTCGTCTGTGGCTCGCCATCGGTGCCGTCCGGGCAGTGGCCGTCCCCCGGCATCGCCGGCGATACGCCCGGTTCGCCGCCGCCATGGGCGTCGAGTCAGCGCTCACCAACGGTGTGATCAAGTCCGCCTTCCGGCGCGTCCGCCCCGACGCCTACTACGTCGACGGGCCGCTCCCCTACCGGATGCGCCGGCCCAAGACGAGCGCCTTCCCGTCGGGACATGCGGCAAGTGCCTTCACGGCAGCCACCCTCCTCGCCGACGACGACCCCCTCGCGCCCGCCTACTACGCCCTCGCGGTGCTGGTGGCGGCGAGCCGGGTCTACGTGAAGATGCACCACGCGTCCGACGTCGTCGCCGGGTCGGCGTGGGGTGCGGCGTTCGGCCGGATGGTGCGCCGCCGCATCCGCGGCTGACGCCCGAGTTCCGTCAGTCGCCGAAGGGGGGCTCGAACTGCCCCAGGCGCCGGTCGGCGTCGTCGAGGTCGAGCGACTCGATGGTGACCGGGGGCTGCAAGCCGACGGTGCGGCACTGCGTGACGAGCCGGGCCGTTTCCAGCAGGTAGTCGTCGTCGCTCAGTTCGCCGACCACGTGGCGGAACTCGAGGTCGAGGAAGAGTTGCTCGAGGCAGACGTCGGCGAGGCGGTCGAAGATCGTCTCGACGGCGTCGTGGCTGCGCCGCATCACCCAACTGGTGCGCAGCAGGTCGTCCTGCTCGAGGACCCGCTCGCCGATCCGCCCCATCACGTCGTCCAACCCCACTCGCCTCATGGAGGATGTGTTCGCCGCTCGACCCGCCCGCTCCTGCCTCCCCGAATGTCACGAATGGTGCGCCGGTTGCCACACTGGAGAGCGACGACCCTTGGAGGACTCGATGCCCCGATCGTTCGCCGTCACCTGGGACTACCGGTGCCCGTTCGCCCGCAATGCCCACGAGGCGGTGGTGCGCGCCCTGCGCGACGGTGCCGACTGGGACGTGGAGTTTCGGGCCTTCTCGCTCGACCAGGTCCACGTCGTCGAGGGTGAGCCGGCCGTCTGGGACCGCCCGCCCGAGGAGCGAGGGTCGGGGGTGTTGCCCCTCACCTGGGGGATCGCCGTCCGCGATGCGTTCCCCGAGCGCTTCCTCGACTTCCACGAGGCGACCTTCGCCGCCCGGTTCGACCACGGGCGCAAGACCGGGAGCGAGGACGTCCTGGCCGAGGTCGCGTCGTCGGTCGGACTCGACCCCGACCTCGTGGCGAAGGAGGTGGCATCGGGGACACCCCTCGCGCGCTTGGCGGTGGAGCACGAGTCGTCGGTTCGGTCGCACGCCGTCTTCGGCGTCCCGACGTTGATCGTCGGTGACGAGGCGGTCTTCGTCCGGCTCATGGAGCGGGGACGGGTCGACGACTTCGAGCGCGCCCTCGACCTCGTCGAGTGGACGCGCCTCAACGAGTTCAAGCGAACGAGGATCCCTCGCTGATGGCCCGAATGTCGGACACCGAGGGCTTGATGTGGACCCTCGAGAAGGACCCGTCACTCCGGTCGGACTTCTTGAACGTGACCTTGCTGGACGCGGCGCCCGACCCCGACCGCCTCCGGGCCAAGGTCGAGCTCGCCGTCGAGCGCCTCCCCCGGCTCCGCCAGCGGGTCGTCACCTCACCCCTCCGCCTGGCGCCGCCGGAGTGGGTCGACGACACCCGCTTCGACCTCGACTACCACGTCCGCCGGGTCGCCGTCGCCCCTCCCGGCGACCTCGCCCAGCTCCTCGACGTGGCCGCCGACGTGTTGATGTCGCCGTTCGACCGGGCCCGACCCCTGTGGGAGTTCACCATCGTCGAGGGTCTGCCGGAGGGACGCGCCGCCCTCCTCCAGAAGCTCCACCACACGATCATCGACGGCGTCGGGGGGCTGAAGCTGTCGCTGGAACTGCTCGACTTCGAGCGGGAACCGGCCGCCACCGCCACACCGGAGGGCTGGACTCCGGCGGAGCGCTCGACAGGACCGGTCGACGTGCTCGTGCGCACCGCCGTCGAGGCGACGAGACGCAACGCCGTCCTCGCCGCGCGTCTGGCCCGTCAGCCCCTCCGGCTCGCCGGCGCCGCCCGGTCGATCCGGGAACAGGTCTTCGTGACGGGCGGCCCGCTCTCGCCGCTCATGCGCGACCGATCGTTGTCGCGCCGTCTCGCCGTCCACACCATCTCGCTCGACGACGCCAAGGCGGTCGGCAAGGACACCGGAGCCACCGTCAACGACGTCTTCGTCACGGGCGTGACCGCCGCCCTCGGCGCCTACCACCGGGCCATGGGGTCGCCGGCAGCGGAACTCCGGATGGCGATGCCGGTGAACCTTCGAGGCCAGGGTGGGGACGACAGCGAGACGGGGAACCAGTTCGCACCCGTCCGAGTGGTGGTTCCGGCGGAGCCGACGGATCCGCGTGCCCTGCTGCCCACGATCGCCGAGCGTCTCGCCGACGTCCGGGCCGAGCCGGCCCTCGGGCTCTCGGGTTCGTTGGCCGGGATCCTGGGCCTCCTCCCCACCGCCCTCCTCGTGCCGATCAGCCGCGCCCAGGTGCGCACCGTCGACTTCGCCACGTCGAACCTGCGCGGATCACCCGTCCCCCTCTACCTCGCCGGGTCGCGGATCGAGGCCAACCACCCCATGGGGCCCCTGACCGGGGCCGCCCTCAACGTGACGACGTTGTCGTACGCCGGCCAGATGGACCTCGGCGTCAACCTCGACCCCGCCGCCATCACCGACCCCAAGCGGTTCGAGGCATGCCTCGTCGAGTCGTTCGCCACCCTCCTGGGTACCGATCGCTAGCGTCGAGGACGAGGAGGGAGTAGCGATGCGTGCAGCGGTGGTGGCGGACGGCGCCGTCCGGGTGGAAGAGCGGGAGATCGCCCGCCCGGTCGCCGACCAGGTGCTGGTGCGGGTCCACGGCGCCGGCCTGAACCGCGCCGATCTCCTCCAGCGAATGGGCCTCTACCCGCCGCCGCCCGGCGCCCCGGCCGACATCCCCGGCTTGGAGTTCGCCGGCGTGGTCGAGGAGGTCGGTGACGGCGTGCACGGCCTGAACCCCGGTGACCGGGTGTTCGGCATCGTGGCCGGAGGCGGGCAAGCCGAGTACGTCCTGACCCTCGAATCGCACTGCGCCCGGGTGCCCGAGAGCGTCGACCTCGTCGAGGCGGGCGGCGTCCCCGAGGCGTACCTCACGGCGCACGACGCCCTCTTCACCCACGCCGGGGTCCATCCCGGCCTCACCGTCCTCGTCCACGCCGCCGGGTCGGGCGTCGGCACGGCCGTCACCCAGCTCGCCGCCTGCATCGGGTGCCGGGTGATCGGGACGGCGCGGACGCCCGAGAAGCTCGACCGAGCCCGGGAGCTCGGCCTCGACGAAGGCGTCGTGGCCACGGGCGACGTCGAGGAGCTCATCCGCGCCATCGAGAACGTCGGGTCGCCCGACGTCGTGATCGACCTCGTCGGGGGCGGCTACTTCGAGGTCGACGTTGCGGTGGCGGCGCCGCGAGCCCGCATCGTGCTGGTCGGCGCCATCGCGGGGGCGCGAGCGACGGCGAGCATCCTGCCGATCATGAACAAGCGGCTCCACATCATGGGGACCGTCCTGCGGAGCCGGCCGGCCCACGAGAAGGCGGCGGCGACGCATGCGTTCGCCGGTCACGTGACCCCGCTCCTGGCGGCCGGCACCATCGGCCCCGTCGTGGAGGCGGTGATGCCGCTCGACCGGGTGGAGGACGCCTACGAGCTGCTCGCTTCCGACGCCACCTTCGGCAAGGTCATCCTCGACTGCGCCTGACCGTCCATCGCTACACGGGGCCGAACGTCACGACGAGCGACGAGTCGACGACCTGCACCGTGTAGGGACGCTGGCGGTCGAGGCCGATGACCCACTCCATGACCGCCTCGAAGTCGCTGATGAACTGCACCTCTTCGAGGAGGGTGGCGTCGTCGGGTCGGATCTCCTGGGGGCCGGTGTAGGTCTGCCGTGGCTCCTCGCCTGACAGGTCGACCCCGCTCAACCCGTGCAGGCTCAGGCGCAGGAAGGCGTCGCCGTCGACCTCCACCGGTTCGCCGCTCGGTCCGGCAAAGGGCGGCTGGCCGTACTCGATCTGCCACCCCGGGGCGTCGGTCCCGGAGTAGTCGAAGACGACCTGCTCGACGCACGAGGGCTCCTCGACGGCGACGTCGACCTCGTCGAGGTACACCGGTGCCCCCTGCGGGTCGGTGCTCTGGGGCGCCGTGCCACCGTCGAAGTCGGTCTCGCAGACGACCTCGGTCGTGGTCGTCGCCTCGCCGTCGCCCGCCGTGCTGGAGGTCGCCGCCACCGCCGACGACGACGTGGTGGTGCCGTCGGTGCCGGCGGTGTCGTCACCGTCGTCACCGCAACCGACGGCCAGGACGGTGAACGCGAGGAGGAGGGCCGAGAGGCGGAAGCGCATGACGCCCACCCTAATATCCGTGATGACCAGCGCCTCGCCGACCGACGAGGCGCCAGGGCACGCCAATTCGAGGAGGCCGCCGTGTCCGACGTCGTGATCGTCGAAGCCGTTCGCTCCCCCATCGGCCGCCGCAACGGCGAGTTGTCGACCATGCACCCCGCCGACCTGCTCGGCGCCGTACAACGCGCGGTCGTCGAGCGGTCGGGGATCGACCCCCGAGAAGTCGACCAGGTTGTCGGCGGCTGCGTCACGGCCGTCGGCGAGCAGTCGTACAACATCGCCCGCACCGCCTGGCTGACGGCCGGGCTCCCCCTCGAAGTGGCCGCCAGCACCGTCGACGCCCAGTGCGGCTCCTCGCAGCACGCGACCAACCTCGCCGCCGGCCTCATCGCCAGCGGCACTGCCGACGTCGTGGTCTCGTGCGGCGTCGAGTCCATGAGCCGGATCCCCCTCGGGGCGAACACGAAGGCCGGGCCCGGGCGAGCCATTCCCAAGACCTACTTCGGGCAGTACGAGTTCACGAGCCAGTTCGAGGGCGCCGAGCGGATCGCCGAGAAGTGGGGCATCACCCGCGACGACTGCGACCGCTTCGGTCTCCGCTCGCAGGAATTGGCCGCCCAGGCCTGGGAGGAAGGGCGTTTCGACCGGGAGATCGTGGCCGTGGACGCCCCTGACGTCGACGAGGAGGGCAAGCCGGTCGGCACGTTCCATCGCGTCGAGCGCGACGGCGGCCTGCGCGACACCTCGCTGGAGGCCCTGGCCAACCTGAAGCCGGTCGCCCGCGAGGACGGGGTCCACACGGCCGGGTCGTCGTCGCAGATCTCCGACGGGGCCGCCGCCGTGCTGATGATGAGCGCCGAGAAGGCTTCGGCCCTGGGGCTCACGCCTCGTGCCCGGATCAGCCACCAGACGCTCGTCGGCGTCGACCCCGTGCTGATGCTGACCGGCCCGATCCCGGCGACGCAGAAGCTCCTCGACCGTTCCGGCATGACGATCGGCGACTTCGACGCCATCGAGATCAACGAGGCGTTCGCCTCCGTGGTCCTCGCCTGGGAGCGTGAGCTCCAGCCGGACATGAGCAAGGTCAACCCGAACGGCGGCGCCATCGCCCTCGGCCACCCCGTCGGGGCCACCGGCGCCCGGCTCGTCACCACGGCGCTGCACGAGATGGAACGGGTCGACGGGCGGGCGGCCCTCGTCACGATGTGCTGCGGTGGCGGCCTCGGCACCGGCACCATCCTCGAACGCCTCTGACCCAACCCCGGGGCGCTCAGGTGAGCGGGAAGGGCGACTGGAGCCACCACGGCCGGTCGCTCGTTCGGATCTCCGTCACCCACTTCACCCACCAAAAGCCGCGCCGCCCAGGAGCGACGAGGCGCGCCGGGAATCCGTGGCCGGGGCTGAGCGCTCGGCCCCCCACCGTGGTGGCGAGCAGCAGCCGGGGGAGATCGCGAACGGGGAACCGGCGTCCGTAGCCGGTCGCGGAGGTCACGACGACGCTCCGGGCGTCGCCCGGAGCCACGAGCCGGTCGAGGGACACCCCCTCCCAGTCCTGCACCGCGAACCATCCGCCCGTGCAGTCGAGGGTCGCCCGGACGGAACGATGCTCGCGAGCGACATCCGGAGCCGCGAGCCGCCGCTCGCCGTCGGCGTCCGCCACCACGAGGCGCCAGGCCTCCTCGTCGATGGTCGGCACCTCGTCGTCGAGCCACTGCGTGACCGGCATCCGGACCGGGTCGAACGACCCCACCTCGTGCGACCCCGTGAACCGCCGGTCGCCTCCCTGCACGGGAAGCACCCGGACGGCCGCCTCGGTCGCGAGCCACAGGCCACCCGCGCCGGCCGTCACGCCCGCGGCCCGCAGGACCGCCCGCCGGGAGACGTCGGTCCGCCGGGGGCGAGCCGGACGGGCGACGACGTGCCAGACCGCGAACGGCAGGACGGCGAGAGCGGTCCCGACGTGGATCTGCATCGCCGTCACGTCGAGCGGCAGGAGACGGACGCCGAACGCATGCACCACGCCGGAGGCGACGGAAACCCCGACGAGGATCCCCATGAACACGGAGGCTGCCTTGCCCGCGCGTTCGCGCCCCAGCCCGCGACGCACGACGACCGACTTCCACGGCGTCAGGACCACGATCCCGAAGCCGGCAACGCCGTGGGCGATCGTGATCCAGCGGTTCCAGCCCGTACCCATGGCGTACGCCGCGGCACCGGTGGCGAACGCCACGGCGAGCCAGACGAGCAGACCGAGGTTCGTGCGTCGCCCTGCCACAGTGCGGACGTACCCCCTCGACCCCCGCGGTAGCCTGCGCGCGTGGCGACGCTTGCCGAGCGCCTCGGCCACCCGGCCGACGCCAAACTCCTCATCCTCAACTGCGACGACCTCGGCCTCACCCGGGCCGCCAACGTGGCGACGTACGACGCCATCCGCAACGGCGTCGCCACCACCGCCTCGCTCATGGTGCCCTGCCCCTGGGCCCGCGACGCCGCCGCCGAGTACCGGGGCGACGACGTCGGTGTGCACCTCACGCTGAACGCCGAGTGGGAGACCTACCGGTGGGGGCCGATCACGCACTCGCCGAGCCTGCTCGACGGCGACGGCGGGTTCCCCCGCACTCGAGACGACGTCTGGGACCACGCCGACCTCGACGAGGTCCGCAAGGAGTGCGCCGCCCAGATCGAGCGGGCCATCTATTGGGGCTTCGACGTCACGCACCTCGACAGCCACATGGGGACGCTGCAGCTGCGGGCGGAGTTCTTCGACGTCTACCTCGACATGGCCGTCGAGTTCGCACTCCCCCTCCGGATGGCGGGGGCGTCGACCGAGCGGACGGTCGGGTTTCCGTTCCGGAAACTCGCTGCCGAGGAGGGGATCGTCTTCCCCGACCACTTCGTGTACTCCTCGGTCGGAGCGCGCCGCACGATCGAGCGGGTGCTCTTCGACCTCCGCCCCGGTGTCACCGAGGTCTACGTGCACCCGTCGATCGACACCGAGGAGGCCCGGGCCGCCACGACCGATTGGGCGGCGCGGGTCGAAGACCACCACTTCGTGCGCCACGACCCGTCACTCCCCGACCTCGTCGACCGGGCCGGCGCCATCCTGATCGGTTGGCGCGAGCTGCGCGACCTCCAACGATCCGGCGACTGACGCGGCAACGGTCCGGCGCCGAACCGCCTCGGCGCTACTCGACGATGTTCCCCGGGTCCCAGTGCATGTACAGCATGCACGCGTCGTCGCGGATCGGGATGACGGAGTGGTCGAGGATCGAGTGCACCAGACGGCGCAGCATCTCGCTCGGCAACTCGTCGGAGGAGACGGCCTTGACGAGGAACTGCTCGAGCCGTTCCCGGCCGAACGGACGCCCGGCGGGGTCGAGGGTGTCGATGACACCGTCGGTGTAGAAGAGGAGCGCGTCGCCCGGTTCGAGATCGAACCGGGTCACCTCGGGAGGGTCGCTCGACTCCGCCAGACCGACGGGCAGGTTCACGGGGCACTCGTAGGCGACGACGTGGCGCCGGCCGCGGAGGAGCAGGGGCGGCGGGTGCCCGGCGTTGACGAGGGCGACGCGGCCGGTCGAGGTGTCGACGCGTGCGATCGCGGCGGTCACGAACTGATCGACGCCCGCCTCCTCGACCAGCACCCGATTCGCTTCGGAGTACGCCTCCTCCAACAGGTGGCCGCGCCGCCTCGACCATCGGAGGGCGGCGGTGAGGAGGTTGGCCGTACGCGCCGACGCCAACCCGTGCCCGACAGCGTCGGCGATGGTCAGGTAGAGCATGTCGCCGTTGAGGGCGTAGTCGAACCCGTCGCCTGCCACCTGGTAGGCGGGTTCGAGAATCGCCGCCACCTCGAAGTCGTGCGTCGAGAACGATGCCGGCGGGAGGAGCGAGTAGCGCAGTTCCGTGGCGAGATCGAGGTCTCGGCTGCGCCGGACGTTGTCGAAGGTGTCGCCGTACGGCCCCCGCGCGATGAGCGCGAGCGTCACGATGTCGGCGGCGCCCTTCAGCCACTCGCGGGTGTCGTCGTCGAGATGTCTGACCTCCACGGCAAGGACGCCCAGGCGCACCCGTCCGTCGATGAGAGGGAGGAACGAGCGCCACGCGCCCTCGTGCTCGATCTCGACCACCTCGCCGGTGCGGTACGCCGCCCCGGCGAGCGACCCGTTGACGTCGAGTTCCTCCTCGGTGTCGGGGACCGATCGAAGCGTCCGTTGTTCGTAGTCGATGAAGTAGATGCGTGAGCTCAGCGCCCCAGCACTGGAGAGCGCCTCCGCGACCACGGTCGCGACGTCGTCGGGACGAGCGTGTTCGAGGGCACGCGCGACCGTGAGGATCGACCGAATCTGGACCTGCTCCACGTTTTCGGGCGTTACCCGAACCGGCCGCCCACTACCCGTGAACGCGAACGTGGCCCTGTGCGCAGGGTGCGAACCCTGCACAAAGGGCCACGTTCGAACGAACGATCGTCGCCGAAGGTCAGTCGGCGAACTCGGTGATGTCGCGCACCCGCTCCTGGAGTTCCTTGTACTCCGGCGACTGGGTGAGCGGCATGAGCGACATGAGCTTGCCCATGTTGCCCGTCACCTTCATCCGCCCCTGCATGAAGGCGGCGTTGGGGTCGAGTTCCCCCTGCTGGATCTTCTTCGAGTCCTCGTAGGAGGTCGTGATGGTGAAGTCGGCGTCGGGGACCTCACCCAGCTGGCTCTCGAGGAGCTTTCCGTTCTCGAGGACCCAGTAGTAGCTCACGTCACCGTCAGGGGTGCCAGTGACGACGTACTGCATCTTGGCCGTCGCCCCAGGCCGCTCCGGCTGGTCTTGGGCCATTTCCCGGCTCTGGTCCAGCCATTCCTGGCTGAGGAACTTCGGCATCGTGACTCCTTCTCACACCCAATGGACAACCGATGGAACTGCGGCCGGAGTCTAACGACGCTGCGAGCGCTCGGCTCCCGCTTCGCGGGGCGAATGCAGCGCCCCGGACGCGTCAGCGGATGCCGGCGAAGAGGTCGGTTTCCCACCCCTCGGGCGGCACCGTCTCATCCACCCGTGAGCGCGCCAGCACGAACTCCTCCCACGGGAACTCCTGCATGAGCGTCTCCTCTGGCACCTTGAACCAGATGGAGTCGGGCGCGACCTGGGTGGCGTGGGCCAGGAGTGCCTCGCGGCGCACGTGGAAGACGTCTCGGACGTCGATCCGCGTCGTCGACGGGTCACGCCAGTCCTTCGGGAAGGACTCCAGCCACCCCTCGAACGGGCTCTCGATGCCCTGGTCGACGAGGTACGCGTGCAGGAAGGCCAGCCGGTCCCGCGTGAAGGCGCTCACGTAGTAGAGCTTGCTGGGCTCGAAGGGCGGGCCGGCGTCGGGGAACCGTTCGGCATCTCCCGCCGCCTCGAACGCCTCGACGCTGATGTCGTGCACCCGGAGGTGGTCGGGATGGGGATAGCGCGACTGGTCCTCGCCGTAGGTGATGATCACCTGCGGCCGCTCCGCCCGGACGACCTCGACCAGCCTTCCGACCGCTTCCTCGAAGGGCGCGTTGGCGAAGTTGTCGGGCCGGGCGTTGACTTCCGTGTCGGGCATGCCGGAGTCGTGGTAGCCGAGGACGGTGCGGACGCCCTCGGCGGCGTAACGGGCGACCGTGCATGCGCCCTTCGACGACTCGTCGTCGGGGTGGGCGTGCACCGTCAGCAGGCAGAGACGGTCGGCGGTGTCGGCGGTGCTCATGGCGTCTCGCTCGGGGGCGGGGACTCGGGCAGCGTGTAGCCCTCGCGGTACCACCACGCCGTCACGGTGCCGACCACGAGGCCGGCGACCACCCCCAGCCCCGCAGCCCAACGGAGGCCGGTCGTGAACCACTCCCGCCCGGTGCCGTGAGCCGGTTCCGTGAAACGGGCGAGGGCGAAGAGGGGAATCGTGAAGAGGCAGCCCGCCACGGCAGCGCCAGCCACGGCCACGGCGAGCCCGACGAACACGGCCGTCGTCGTGCTCCGGGGGGCGGCGTCGGCGCTGGCGGTAGCGGCGGTTCGCGACTTCACGGGCGCGATGATGCCACGGCGGCATCACTCGACTGCACGCATCCCGAACGGCCGTGATGCCACGCGAGGTACTGCTCCCACTACGATGCGGCGCTTGGTGACCCGAACCAGACGCATCCTTCGCGTCGCCGGATACGGCCTGGCCGGTTCGCTGCTCCTGCTCCTGCTCGCCACCGCCGGAGAACGCGTGTTGTGGCGGGGCAAGGTGCTCCCGGGCGTCGAGCTGATCGGCGCCTCCGTGAGCGGCAAACCCGCCGGCTCCGCCGACGACGCCATCGCAACCGCCGCCGCAGCCCTCGAGGCTGAGCCGTTGCGCGCTCGTGCCGGCGAGAGCGACCTCGTCCTCGACCCTCGCGAGATCGACCTGCAGGTCGACAGGGAAGCGACGCTCGACAGCGTGACAGGCGCCGGGCGGCACGGGAACCCGATCGCCCAGGTCGCCGGCACGCTGGCCCGCCGGTTCCGCGCCGACGCCGTCGACTGGACCGTCACCTACGACCGCGACGCGCTCGACGCCATCCTCGACGGGTGGGAACGGGAGGTCGTGCAGGGAGCCGTCGACGGGACGCTGCGGTTCGTCGGCACCCGCGTCCAGCCCGTCGCTCCTCGCCCCGGCCAAGTGCTGTCCCGTCCGGCTGCCGACGAGGTGATGCAGGAGGCGCTCGCATCCGGGCGCCGGGACGGCGTGGTGCTGCCGGTGCGGACGGAACGTCCGAAGATCACGCGCGCCGAGGTGGCGGCGGCGGCCGAACGCGCTCGCACGCTGCTCGCCAGCCCGGTCACGGTCAACCTCGACACGGTGACCGTGCAGCTCGACCCGGCCGATCTCGCCGCCATGCTCCGCCCGCGCGCCGACGGCGACGGGCTCGAACTCGACGTCGACCGCGAGGTCCTGCGCGAACGCCTCGGTCCCGAGGCGGCCGCATTGGAGCGCGAACC
>DATLFW010000091.1:0-4767 GCA_035540775.1 Acidimicrobiia bacterium | reverse complement strand
GTTCGAAGACCGGGCGGTAGGTCCGGGTCGACCCGTAGAACGAGATTTGCGTGCGCGTGAGCTGGCGCAGCGCCTCCCGTTCCTCGTCGGTGTCCCCGACGATCGCGAAGACGGGGCAGGCGAGCTTCACGGCCGAGGGGTCGCGGCCGGCCTCCCGGGCACCGGCTTCGATGTTGGGCCGGATCACCTCGCGCAGGTACCGCTCCGAGTGGAACGGGTGGACATGGAAGCCGTCGCACACCTCGCCGGCCATTCGCGCCATCCACGGGTTCACACCGGCGACGTAGACGGGGATGTCGGGCTGTTCGATGGCCGGCGGGGCGAAGAACGGCGTCAGCAGGTCGAAGCGGTAGAACTCGCCTTCGAACGCCAGGGGCGCCTCGCCCTGGAACGCCTTCCAGATGGCCCGCAGGGCCAAGACGTACTCACGAAGGCGCGGTCCCGGGCGGTCGAACGGCCGGACGGAGAACCGCCGCTCGTTGTGCGCCTTGACCTGTGTGCCCAACCCGAGGATGAAGCGGCCACCGGTGGCTTCTGCAAGTTCCCACGCCGTCTGGGCGGTCACCATCGGCGAGCGAGGGAAGGCGACGGCGATGGCCGTCCCGATGTCGAGATGCGTCGTGGCGGCGGCCGCCACCGCGCACCCGAGGTACGCCGTGCGTCCCGCCTCCGGAAACCACAGCCCCGACATGCCCGCTTCCTCCGCTTCGCGAGCCAGTGCGGCGACCTCGCGGAGTGGGAGACCCATGCTGACGGCATCGAAATCCATGCGCAGCTCCTCCAGTGCCCGGGCGAGCGTAACGGGGCCAGTTCCGCACGTCGGATCGGACAATCCTCAAGGCGAGCGCCAGGAACGCCGAGACAGAGCATGACCACGTAGCGTGAACTCGAGGGCCGCGCCTTCTCCATGGATGCCACCGACACACCTCGCACCCGCACCGCCGGCGACCTCGGCAACGTGGCGGCCCTGCTCGAGCTCTGCGACGCCCAACAGCAGGTGATCGACCGGCTGCAGAAGGCGCTCGCCGAGCACGAAGAGATCGAGTCGGACCGGCACATGCTGAAGCGGATGCTGGCGCACGAGCTGCGCACCCCGCTCGCCGCCGTCATCGGCGCCCTCCACACGCTCGCCCTCCCCAACCTGCCGACCGACAAGGCCGGCGAGATGCGGGAGCGGGCACTGCGCCAGTCGATGCACCTGAACGAGATGATCGACGACATCCTCGAGCTCGCAGATCCGCACGAGGCCGCCGTCGACCGCACGCCCCAGGAGTGGATCGACGTCGCCGACCTCGTCGACGACGTGATCGAGTCGGTGGCGCCCTGGCTCCCCGCCGACCGACTGGTGGTCGAGGTGCCGCCCGGCGTTTCGGTCCGAACCATTCCGAGCCGGGTGCGCCAGATCCTCGTGAACCTCGTCGTGAACGCCGCCAAGTACAGCCCGTCGGACGGCATCGTCACCCTCACTGCCACTCGACTCGACGACTCCCTCGTTCTCGAGATCGTCGACGAGGGCCCGGGGATCGACCCCGGCGCCGTCGAAGCGCTGTTCCAGCCCTTCGCCCGCGGGAAGGACGTCGGCGGTGCCGAGGGCGTCGGACTCGGGCTGTACCTGACGCGCAACCTCGTCCGGTCGCTCGGAGGAAGCGTCGAACTCATCCCTCGCGCACACGAGGGCACGTTGGCCCGGGTGACGCTGCCGCAGAAGCGGCAGGAGGACGCCCTCGCCCCGGGCACCCGCCGGGGCCACCTCCGGGTGGTGCCGTCCGGAGAAACGGGCTGACCCTCAGCCCTCGCGGCGGAGAAACTCCTCGATCTCCGACACCAGCTCGTCGCCCGTCGGAAGTTCGTCCAACGCGCCTTCGAGCCGATCGACCAGTTCGGCGAGGTCGTCCCGGGTCGAGATGGTCTGTTCGACCTGCCGGGTGTACTCCGCCGCCCGGGCGTCGAGGTCCGAGAGGTCGAGATCGATGCCGGTGAGCTCCATGAGCCGCGACAGGAGCGCCCGCTCGGCGGCCGGGGAGATGGTGCCGGCCAGATAATGCGGCACCTGCGCCCAGAGGCCGAGCCCGCCCAGCCCGGCGTCGCCCATCGCGATCTGGACGACGGTCTGCGCACCCGTCGGCCCCTCGTAGTCGCCCCGCACGGGGGCGGACTCCTGTGCCAGGGCGCGGGTGGTGGCAGTGGTGAGGACCCGCACGGGTCGGCGATGCGACGCCGGTGCCGGCATCCCACCGAGCGTCACCGCCAGCTCAGCACCGACGTCGGTGGCAAGCTGGACGACCTCGGCGGCGAACGACTTCCATCGCACCGACGGCTCCGGTCCTTGCACCACCACGACGTCGCGTCCGGCATGCCCGGCGGTGAAGGTGATCTCTGGCCAGGCGATCGACCGCGTCACGCCGTCGACCAGTTCGACGGTGGGGCGGGTGGCCTGGAGGTCGACGATCTCGGAAAGGTCGACGCGGGCGAAGGTGACGGGGTCTTCGAGCGCCTCCTCGACATGGGCGGCGGCCATGGCGCCCGCGCTCCCGGCGTCGACCCATCCCGACAGCGCCACCACGAGGACGGGGCGGTCGAGGCTGACGTCTTGCGTCCACTCGATCACGTCGATCACTGTACCGATGGCATCCCGCCGGATCGGGAGCGGGCGACGAGGGAGGGACGATGGCGGTGCAGTTCGGCGTCCACACGGGACTGCAGAACACGTCGACCGACGAGCTGCGCGGGCTGTGGCGCAGGATCGAAGACCTCGGGTTCGACTGGATCTCCATCTGGGACCACTTCTACGCCGCCGACCTGTCGGGCGCGAACTGCCTGGAGGCGGTGGCGACCCACGCGGCGCTCTGCCTCGAGACCTCCCGGGTACGGTGCGGCAGCCTCGTCTACTCGATCTCGTATCGGCACCCGGCGGTGCTCGCCAACGCGATGGCGACCCTCGACCAGCTCTCCGGGGGCCGGGTGACGCTCGGCATGGGAGCGGGGTGGCACGAGCCGGAGTACCGCGCCTACGGCATCGACTTCCCGTCGGCCGGCACCCGCCTGGCCCAGCTGAACGAGGGCATCCAGTGCGTTCGGAGCCTCCTCAACCAGGAGGTCACCGACTTCTCCGGCTCGTTCTTCGCGATGGAGGAGGCGCGGTGCGAACCTCGCCCCATCCAGTCGCCCTTCCCGGTGTGGATCGGCGGGGGTGGCGAGAAGGTGACACTGCGCATCGCGGCCCGCCACGCCGACGGCTGGAACGTGCCGTTCGTGTCGCTCGACGACTTCCGCCGGAAGTCGGACATCCTCACGCAGTACTGCGAGGAGGAGGGGCGTGACCCGACCGGGATCGAGCGGGGCGTGAATCTGAGCCTCGCGTGGCGAGAGGAAGACCTGGAGGAGCAGTTCGGCGCCATCCTGCCGATCGTGCGGCCGAGCGTGCTGACCGGCTCCGTCCAGGAAGTGGTCGATCGGATCGGGGGGTACGTCGAGGCTGGCGCCGACTGGGTCATCGTGGCGGCACGCGCCCCCTTCGACGTCGAGGGGATCGAGCAGTTCGCCACCGAGGTCGTCCCCGCCTTCCGGTGACCACCACCGTTCTTGGCCCTTTGTGCAGGGATATGCGCCGTTCCGGAGGCCCAGAATGACGCGGTACCGGGCCCCCGGGCGCGTGAACCTCATGGGCGATCACACCGACTACCACGAAGGACTCGTCCTGCCCATGGCCGTCGACCGTGAGGTGGTGGTCGACGCCCGACCGGCGGAGCGGGTGACGGTCCGCTCCGACGTGTTCCACGGCGTCGTCGACCTTCCCCCCGACGGGTCGGCCGATCCCGGCGAGGTCCAACCGGCCTGGGGGCGCACCGTCGCCGCCCTGCTCTCGCTCCTGTCGGCGCGTGGTCGCCCGGCCGTCGGCCTCGACGCGGTGATCACTTCCGCGGTGCCGGTCGGTTCGGGCTTGTCGTCGAGCGCTGCGTTCGCCGTCGCCGTCGCCACCGCTCTCGTCGACAGCGCCGGGTTCGATCTCCCGCCCGTGGCGCTCACCGAGGTGTGCCGCGACGCCGAGGAGCTGGCGACCGGCGTGCCGTGTGGCCGCATGGACCAGACGGCGGCGGTGTTCGGCGTCGAGGGATGCGCCCTCCGGATCGACTGCCGCTCGGGCGCGGTCACCACGGTGCCGATGCCCGACGACATCGCCGTGGTCGTCGCCCATTCCGGCGTGAGGAGGACCCTCGAATCGTCGCCCTACGCGCGGCGACGGGCAGAGGCGGAGGCAGACGCCGCCGCCCTGGGCGTCGCCTCTCTGCGTGACGCCACCCTGGAAGCGGTGGAGGCGACGGGGCGACGCCGAGCCCGCCACGTCGTCACCGAGAACGCTCGGGTCGACGCAACCGTGGCGGCGCTCGCCGCCAGGGACCGCCCCGCCCTCGCCCGCCTGTTCGCCGAAAGTCACCGGAGCCTGCGCGACGACTACGAGGTGTCCGTCCCCGAACTCGACGCCCTCGTCGAACGCTTCCTCGCCGCCGGGGCGATCGGCGCCCGGCTCACAGGGGCCGGGTTCGGGGGGTGCGTGGTGGCGCTGGCGGACGCCGCAGATGCGAACGGCGTCGCCCGCGCGGTCGGGGGGTTCGTCGTCGGAGCGGCCGCCGGTGCGGGGCGGGTGGCCGCATGACCGTGCGCGTCGCGCCGGCCGGTTCGGGCTGGCGCGCCACCTGGGAGACCGCGGGTGTCACGATCACCGCCGTCGCCGGTGACCCCGGCGCCGTCCGAACCGCCGACGCCGAC
>DATLFW010000090.1:0-3412 GCA_035540775.1 Acidimicrobiia bacterium | reverse complement strand
ACGTGACGGAGGCGGCATTGCTCGACGTCGTCGTCGAAATCACCGTCGCCATGCCGCGCTACCGCACCTACCTGGCTCCCGGGCACGTCAGTGCCGAGGATCGCGTGGTGGTGAAGACGGTGACGCAGGCGGCGCTCGACGCCGGATGCGACCCCGAGGCGGTCAAGATCACCAGGGACGTGCTCCTGCACGACGTCGACCAGCCCGGTGCGGCCGAATGGGTTGTGGCATGGCAACAGTTCACGCCCGCCGTGGCGGCCAAGGGGGTCGAGGACACCGCGCTCTACCGCTACCACGCGCACGAAGCGCTGAACGTGGTGGGCGGTGATCCCGACGTCGTGCCATCCGACCCCGTCGGGCGCTTCCACCGGTACTGCGAGGAGCGGGCGGGGCGTCCTTCGCGTGCCGGACTCAACGCCACGTCGACCCACGACACGAAGCGGTCGGAGGACGTGCGCTGCCGGATCGACGTCCTCTCCGAGTTGTCGCATTCGTGGCCCCGCCTCCTGCGCCGCTTCTCCCGCCTGACGGCGGTCCACCGCCGTGACCTGGGGGATCGCGTGGCACCCGACCGGGTCGACGAGTCCCTCGTGTACCAGGTGTTGCTCGGGGCATGGCCGCTCTCCGGCGACGAGCTGCCGGAGTTCCGAGACCGCCTCGCCGCCTACCTGGTGAAGGCGGCCCGCGAGTCGAAGCGCCACACGAGTTGGCTCGACCCCGACGAGTCGTACGAGGCGGCCCTGACGAACTTTGCCGCCGGCCTCTTCGAGGACCAGGAGTTCCGGGCTGCGTTCGAGCCCCTCCAGCGGAAGGTGGCATCGGCGGGAGCCGTCAACTCCCTGGCCGAGGTCGTGTGCAAGGTGGCGGCGCCCGGCGCTCCCGACGTGTACCAGGGCACCGAGTTGTGGGACCTCAGCCTCGTCGACCCCGACAACCGGCGCCGGGTCGACCTCGACCATCGGGTCCGGCTCTTGGCTCAGCTTGACGCCGAGGAGCGGGAAGCGGGAGGGGAGCGCTTGGCCCGTCGGCTCCTCGGCGAATGGCACGACGGCGCCGTGAAGTTGTTCGTCCTTTCGAGGGCGATGCGCGCCCGCCGTGAACGACCGGAAATCTTCGTGACCGGACGGTATTCCCCACTGCGTGCGTCGGGCCGCCGCTCCGACCACGTGGTCGCCTTCGCCCGCGCCGCGAGCGACGGAGCGACCGCCGTCACCGTCGTGCCGCGCCTCGTGGCGCGGTGGACCGGCCCCGGTCGTCTCCCCGTCGGGCGTTGGTGGGCGACGACCGCCGTCGAACTGCCCGAGGACGGGCCCACGGAATGGGTCGACGCGTTGACCGGCCGACGTGTCCGTTCTGTCGACGGCCGCATCGCGCTTGCCGACCTGCTCCGCAATCTTCCGGTGGCGATCGCGTTGTCCGAATAGCGCCCAGGCCGCTGCCCCCCGTCCCGAGATCCTGGAAGAATGACGGGTTCCCAGGGATCGGATCTTCGAGGGGGTGCATTGGCTGATCCGGGCTCCACGGGTCCGGTCGACGCCGGGACCAGGGCATCGGCCCTGCGCAGGCGGGCCGAGTTCTTCGACGCCATGGTGGAAGCGTCGCCCGACGGGATGGTTCTCGTCGACCGCGAGGGCTCCATCGCATTCGCCAACGGGGAGGCGGCGGCGCTCTTCGGATACGCAGACCTCGTTGGTGTGAGCGTCGACAACCTCGTTCCGGACGGCGTTCGCGACGTCCATGCCGGGCACCGATCCCGGTACCAGGCCGATCCCGTACGGCGTCCCATGGGGACCGGTCTCGAACTCTCCGGGCGGCGCGCCGACGGGTCGACGTTTCCGATCGACATCAGCCTGGCCCCGGTCGTGTTCGGAAACGAGCCCTACGTCCTCGCCACCGTTCGCGACATCACCCGGCGCCGGGCGGCCGAGCAGGCGGCGGCGCACCTCCGCTTCATCGTCGAGAACTCCGACGACGCCATCTTCGGCCTCGACGCCGAGGGTCGGATCACGTCGTGGAACCGCGGTGCCGAGCGGCTGCTCGGATGGTCGGCACCGGAGGCCGTCGGCCGGCGGTACACCGACGTCTTCCACGAGAGCGAGGTCTCCGACGAGGAGGAGGTCCTTGCTCGCGTCCTCACTGGCGAGACCGTCGACCGCCGGCACGCAACGCTGGTCCGGGAGGGCGGAATGGCGATTCCGGTGGAGCTCACCGTGAGTCCCGTGCGCGACAGCGCGAACGCGGTCGTCGGCGCCGCCGTCATGGGCCGCGACCTGACCGAGCAGCAGCTTGCACAACGGACGCTGGCCGAAGCGTCGGCCCGTCTCCAGGAGGCGCAGGGCCTCGCTCAGTTCGGGATGTTCGCCTGGGACCGTGCCTCCGACACCGTGCAGATGTCGGAGGAGCTCTACCGACTGCTCGGAACCGACCCCAACAGGTTCTCGGCGGAGCGGAGCGACCTCCTCGCCCTCGTCCAACACCCGTTCCGGATTCGCCTGGAGGACGCCTTCGACGCCGCGGTGTCGGACGGGCGCCCGATCGACCTTGAAGTTGCCGTCACCCAACCGGAGACGGGAGAGACCCGCTGGATGCTCGTCCGGGGGGAGACGGCCCTCGACGCCGGCGGCGCTCCGATGGGCGTGAGCGGGGTGTTCCAGGACGTGACGGAGCGGCGGATGGCCGCCGACGCGCTCCAGCTCGCGTTCGAACGTGAACACCAGGCCGCCGAACGGTTGCGGGAGGCTGATCGCCTGAAGGACGACTTCCTCGCCCTCGTCTCCCACGAACTCCGCACGCCGCTGGCTTCCGTCATCGGCTTCGGCGAGATGCTGCTGAACGGCGAGCAGTTCACGGAGGAAGCGCGGCGCGACTTCGCGGCGCGGATCGTGAACAACGCCGACGAGATGCACCAGATGATCGAACGCGTCCTCGACTTCTCGCGGCTGTCGTCGGGCCGGATTCAGATCGCCGCCGAGGACGTACCTCTCGACGATGCGATCGAGGCGATCGTCGCCCGCCATCGCAGCGCACTCACGCCGTTCGTCGTCGACGTCGACGTCGACGAGGGTCTCTCCGTACGCGCCGACGCGAACGCCCTCCGGAGTATCGTCGGGAACCTCCTCACCAATGCCGCGAAGTTCTCACCGCCGGAGTCGACAATCCGGGTGGAGGCATGGGCACGCGAGACGAACGACGGAGATACTGAGGTGGTTCTGGCAGTGAGCGACCACGGTCCCGGTATCCCCGTCGAGATTCGCGAAAGGGTGTTCGAGCGGTTCTTCCAGGGCCCCGATCAGCCGATCGGGAAACGGGGGACGGGCGTGGGCCTCGCCATCGTGAAGCGCTACGTCGAGCTCCTGGGGGGATCAGCATGGGTGGAGGGGGCCGATGGGGGAGGAACGACGTTTTTCGTGAC
>DATLFW010000089.1:0-2230 GCA_035540775.1 Acidimicrobiia bacterium | reverse complement strand
GGCACGGTGCCGGAGGGCATCCGCAGCAGCAGCACGGAAGGCGCCGCCGGGGCGTGGCGCAGCTCGTTCCTGCGGGCGCCGTACGGCCGCGACGCCGTCGCCCGCCTCGGCTGCATCGCCGAGACCTTCGAGACGGCGTGCACGTGGGACGCCTTCGACGCCCTGCACGCGCGCGTCGTCGACGACGTGACCCGACGCCTCCACGAGCTGTGCGGCGGCGGCACCGTCACGTGCCGCTTCACCCACGTCTATCCCGACGGGTGCGCGCCGTACTTCACGGTCCTGGCGCCGTCACGGCACGGCGACCAGCTCGCCCAGTGGGACGAGGTCAAGGCGGCGGCCGGCGAGGCCATCGAGCAGGCCGGGGGCACGATCACCCACCACCACGCCGTGGGCCGCGACCACCGCCCCTGGTACGACCGCCAGCGCCCCGACCTGTTCGCCGAGGCGCTGGCGGCCGCCAAGCGCACGCTCGATCCCGCCGGGGTGCTCAACCCCGGCGTGCTGATCGACGAGCCCTAGGGGGTCATCTCCGGACGGGCTCGTAGTCGCCGACCCGTTCCTCCTCCGGCACCTCGTCGTACATGTCGACCGCGCCGTCGGGGTCGAAGGCCTTCGTATCCGTCTCGGGCCACTCCCCTGGGAGGTACCGCCTGCCGCCGTCGACGAACTGCCACATGCCAGCTGCTTCTCGGCGGAGCTCGTCCCGGCCGACGGCGTCGGGGTCCCACCAGATGGTGGTGACGTCGTCGATGCCCTGGAAGTCCTTCGTGACGCCGGGCCAGATGCCCTTGTCGCCGTAGGAGAGGGACGGCGCCGTCAGCGCCCGCTGCGTCGGCGGGTTGCGGAACAGCGCGTCGCGGAAGCCCTCGTGGGTCAGGTTCGGCCCGGCCTCCTGCAGCCCCGCGTAGAACAGCGCCGGCTGCGGGAAGATCACGCCGATCGAGTTGTCGGCCGCAGGGTCCTCGCCGTGGAACCAGCGGTAGACGTTGAACATGCCGCCCTTGTCCTCCGGCACCCGGGCCGCCAGCGCGGTCAGACCGAAGGCGTTCCGCCACTGCTCCTGGTCGTAGGTGCGGGCGAACACGTTCGTGTCGACCAGCGTGGAGATGTTCAGGATCCACTCTGGGAAGTAGCCCTGCTTGGTGGCCTCACGGGTGAAGTCGCGCGGCGCGACGGGGTCGCCGGCGAAGATCACGGAGGTGACCCCCGCCTGCTTCAGCTTCGCGATGGCGTTGGCCGCGGTCTCCTGCAGGGTGGCCGGGTCGAGCCGGTACGGCACCATCTCGGCGAGCTCCACGCCCTCCTCGGCCAGCGCGTCGCGGTACCGGCGGGCGTTCTCGGCCGACTCCTCCGAGGTCTCGATGTAGAGGTAGCCGAAGGTCCGTTCCTGCGAGCGGAACGACTCGTCTCCGGCGTGCTCGGCGTTGCGCCCGGCGACCTGCTTCGTCAGCCACTCGACGTTGTGGTGGCGCGACTGGTCGGTCGTGAGGCCGAGGCCGAAGGCGAACGGCTCGGCCTCCTCCCACTGCTCCTGGCGACCGCCGAAGCAGGAGATGCACTGGATGCCGCGAGCGACGAGCTCCTCGCCGAAGGCGTTCGTCAGGGCCGGCTGTCCCCACACCTGGAAGGGCTTGATGTCCTCGGCGATCTTCACGGCGTCCGCTCGGGCGGCGACCGGGTCGGTCGCGATGCCGGACCCGACGAACGGGATCAGCTCCACCGACCGCCCGTAGGTCTCGTAGTAGGTCTCGTAGTACTCGATCAGCCCCTCCATCGTCGCCACGTAGTCGTCGTTCGTGTCGTCGTTGGCGATGGCGTCGGTGACGTAGTTGATGACGGGGTCGTTGTCGGGTCCGAGGTACCAGACGATCTTGATCGTGTCGGCCGTGACGCCCTCGGCGGTGGCCCCACCGTTGTCGCCCTCGAACGGGGCGTAGCAGGTCGGGGCGAAGAAGTACGGCACCGCCGCTCGACCGCGCTCGGTGTCGCAGCGCTCGCCCCAGTCGATGTCGTCCACGACGCCGGCCTCCTCGGCGTCGGTGAACGAGAAGGGGTAGACGATGTCGCCCTCGGGCGTCGTCACCTCGGTCGACTCGTCCTCCCCGCCGCCGGTGGCAGCGGACTCCTCGTCGTCGTCGCCGCCGCCCGTGGCCACGAGCACGACGGCGACGATGGCGATGACGGCGACGATGGCGGCGATCGGCCCCCAGCGCCGGAGTGCGGTGGC
>DATLFW010000088.1:0-2394 GCA_035540775.1 Acidimicrobiia bacterium | reverse complement strand
ACCACGCACCGAGATCCCCGACCGGGCTGGCGCCCCCGGCTCTGCGGTCGGGAGGGTGGTTGCGGCACGGGGGCGGTGACCGGAGGGTCCGTCGTCACTCCGGCGACCGTCACCCCCACCACGTGGCCGTGACGGTCGCCGGATCGCGCTCGCTGGCCGTCAGCGGTGTTCGGGGTTCTGGAAGTCCCACCGGCACCCGGCGTCCCACTCGGAGCGCTGATTGCCATGGGCTGGGATTCCGCCCCGGTCTTTCAGCATCCGGGCGAGGTGGAGCAGGTTCCAGGTCATGAAGGTGGTGTTGCGGTTCGTGAAGTCGTTGTCGGGCCCGCCCGAGCCCGGGTCGAGGTAGCTGGGGCCCGGGCCCGCCTCGCCGATCCACCCGGCGTCGGCCTGCGGGGGGATGACGTAGCCGAGGTGCTGGAGGGAGTAGAGGATGTTCATCGAGCAGTGCTTGATGCCGTCCTCGTTACCGGTGACGAGACAGCCTCCGACCTTGCCGTAGTACGCGTACTGCCCGGCGTCGTTGAGCAAGGCCGAGTTGCCGTAGAGCCGCTCGATCACCTTCGTGCAGACGGACGACTTCTCGCCGAGCCAGATCGGCGTGAGGAGGACGAGGATGTCGGCCGCCATCACCTTCTCGAAGATCGACGGCCACTCGTCACGGTCCCAGCCGTGCTCGGTCATGTCGGGATAGACGCCGACCGGGATGTCGTGGTCGACGGCGCGGATGAGTTCGGTCGCGACGCCCTGGCGGCGCATGATCTCCATCGAGATCGCCGCCAGCCCTTCCGTGTGCGAGACCTCGGGAGACTTCTTCAGGGTGCAACTGACGAACAGCGCCGAGAGATCGCTGAAATCCCACTCCGACTGGCGGCACAGCTCTTCCTGCTTCTCGTTCAGCATGGCCATACCGTCCCGCCGGGTCAGCGAGCGTTACAGGGGCGACCCAGTTTGTGTTGGTGGAAGAAGTCGAAGGCGGCGGTCGTGACGTTGGGGCCGAGCGGGTCGGTGAACGGCCCTCCAGGCGAATTGGGCCAGGCGTGTTCCATGCCGTAGATGGTCCAGAAGTCGAGGGCGTTGCAGCCGGCGACGTCGTAGTGCATCACCGTGTGCGGGTACTCGTCCTCGAACCCCACGACGCCGCCGAGACACGGCCAGTTCGGCGAGCGCAGACACGGGTCGCCCGTCAGCGGGTCGACGGGCTGGTCGAAGCCGTGGTGCTCCCAGGCGCTCGGGTCGTGCGAGACCGAGCCGTCGAAGGAGCCGTTGTCGGCACGGTCGTCGACGTTGAGCCAGGAGTGCACGAGCGCCACGCCCTCGGGGTACGGGACGACGGTGTCAGCCGTGCCGTGGATGACGAACATCGGCACCACGCGAGCGTGCGGTCCCATCGCCTCGTAGGTCAGGGCGCCCGTCTGGTCGGTGCATGCTGCGTACGAGCACCCGGCGAGCACGCCTGCGGCGGCGTAGACGTCGGGGTAGTTGGCCGCCATGATCACGGTCATGTTGGCGCCCGCCGACATTCCCATGATGTAGACGCGGTTGGGGTCGACGCCGTAGGTGGCCACGACGTGGCGGGTGATGTCGGCGATGATCTTCGGCTCACCCTGGTCGCGCTTCTGGTGGTCGGGGTGGAACCAGTTCCAGCACGCCAACCCGTTGCCGTCGGCGGCGGGGTAGGTCAGCGGGAACGTGTTCTTCTGATCGATGTATGCCGCGACGAACCCACGCTGATCCGCGAGTTCGTTGAGGCGGGTCGCGGTTGCCATGGCCGCACCGCTCTGCGAGCAGCCGTGGAGAAACACCACGAGCGGAGGCTCCGCCTCCACCGTGGGCGGCACGTAGACGGAGTAGTTGCGGGCGAACGTCGCGGTCTCGGCGCCCGCCGTCGACGGCGTGCCGACGAGCAAGGTGGCAAGGACCGCGACGGCCGTCAGGAGGGCGGCGAGGAAGCGCGCGACGGGACTGGTGCGATGGAACTGCGAGTGTGTGGTCACGGCTGGAAAGTCTTCCAGATCCCTGTCAAACCTGCTGACGGTTTGCCCCGTTTTGGGCAGGTTCGCCGACGGCGTTGCGGCCGGTGCGGCTCCCCTCGTAGGCAGGGAGCCGCCAGTCGTTGAGGCGACCGACGGGCCGGAGTCCGTTGCCGGTATTCCAGGGATCGAAGTGGAGGCGGGCGGCCGTCGCCTCGTCGAGGGGGCCGCCGAGACGGAACCGCCCGAGGGGTTGCCACGGCCCCGTCAGGGAGGCGACGACGAGATCGACGTCGCCGGCGTCGTACGGGTCGTCCCAGGCGCGGGCCGGATGGAGGGCGGCGCCGAAGAGGAGGAGCCCCCGCCCCTCGACGGCGTACGGGAGCACCGCCGAGAACGTGGTGTGCCGGCCGCGAGGGAG
>DATLFW010000087.1:0-2200 GCA_035540775.1 Acidimicrobiia bacterium | reverse complement strand
GGTGGTGGTCGACCCGGCGGGGAGCACGGAACCCACGGCGAGCGCCACGGCGGCGGCGTCGCGGGTGCACGACAGGTCGGCATCCTCGTCGAGGAGGTCCAGCTCCTCGTCGTCCCACTCGTCGACGAGCCGCTCCAGCGTCAGGTCGCCGGTGCCCGTGTTCTGGATCGAGATCCAGAAGGTCACGGCCGCCCCCGGCGCCGGCGCCTGCTCGGTGTCCGAGAAGGTGCCGTCGGCGTTGGCGTCGTTGCGCTTGGTCAGCTCGACCGAGAAGGTCGGCGGCACCGGAGGCGTCGACACGGTGGAGGTGTCGTCGTCCTCCTCCCCCTCCTCGGTGGTGACGGTCACCGTGTTGGTGAGCGAACCGTCGGCGGCGGGCGCGTAGTCCTCGACCGTGAAGTGGCAGGTGATCGTGGCGCCGGGTGCGAGCACGTAGCCGTCGGGATCGACGACCTCCTGGTCCTCGCCCTCCCCGCTGGTGCACTCGAGGCCGGAGGCGGCGTCGAGCAGGTCGAGCTCCTGGTCCTCGGCCCACGTGTCGACGAGGCCGTCGATGGTCAGGTCGCCGTCACCCGTGTTGGTGATCTCGAGCCGGAACGTGACGTCGCTGCCCTCGGCGGGCGCCACCTCGTCGTCGGTGAACTCGTCGTCGCGGTCGGCGTCGTTGGTCTTGACGATCTCGATGCCGAGCTCGTCCTCGCCCTCGTCGGGCGCGCACTCCTCGATCCAGAAGACCTTGTGCTTCTTGCCGCCCGGCACCGCGCTGCCGTCGCTGTTGTAGAGCGTCACGTAGAGCTTGACGTGCCAGCCGTGCTGCGGGTGCGGCTCGATCGAGTCGAGCTGCTCCGACAGGTCGTAGTAGCGGATGACCGCGTCGGGGTCGTTGCCGGCGCCGCCGGCCGGGGTCTGGCTGATCTCCACCCCGGTCTCGTTCACCAGGTCAGCGCCGTCGTCGGTCGGCGAGTGCATCGCGATGCGGATGTCCGCCCGCTGGCCGAGGTCGAAGCCGAAGAACTCGAGCTCGAACTGGCACAGCACGTGGGGGTCGTTGTCGGGGTGCTGCTCCTCGTAGTCGTTGTCGGCCCGCGAGTGGCCGGGACCGTCGACCGGGTGGATCCCGTCGATCTTCACCGTGCCGTTGTTGCCGCGCGGGTCTTGCTCGCTGTTGGCACCGGCGACCGGCGCGATCGCCAGCAGCGCGCCGAGCACCATCGTCACCAGTCCCGCGCCGAAGCCGAGCTGGAACCGCCGTCGTCTCTGGGTCATGTACCGCCTGCCTTCTCGTCGCGTGGGCGACGACGCCGCTCCGCCAGGGGTCAGGGGCAGATCGCGACATCGGTCGCGCTGTGGTCCTCACCATCGAAGCCACCGCGGTGCCCGTTGTCACCATCAGGACGATGACAGATGACGCGTTTGGACTAGTTCTGCGCCGCGTTCCCGGTCAGAAGGGGCCGTGTACACACGGAGGGTATGCGTTCCCGTACGGATCGAGCGAACCTCACGCGCTGAGCGTCGCCGGAAGGCCGGCAACCGTTCACCGTGCGTGAACCGCCTCCGGCGCCGCGACCAGGGGCCAAGGGCGCTCGCGCTCGGCGCGAAGGGCCACGTCGAGGAGCAGCGCATCCTCGTGGTGCCGGCCCAGCACCTGCATGCCGACGGGCAGGCCGTCGACCGTGCCGGCGGGGATCGACACGGCCGGGTTGCCGTAGATGTTCGAGATGATCGTGAGGGCGCCCATGTTGATGAGGTCGGGGAAGCGCTGCGAGGCGATGTCGAGCACGCGGTCGGGCAGGCCGGGCGCGAAGGCGCTGGCCACCCGGACGCCGCCGATCACGCCGCGGAACAGCCACTTCGCCACGGGGTTCGTCTGCGCCCAGTCGACGAAGGAGTCGGTGGGGCTCGACGTGGTGGAGTCGGCGGGGAAGGCCGGGCCCGGGTTGGTGGCGGCGATGATGAAGTCGACCTCGCCGAAGGCCCGGGCCATCTCCAGGTTCGCCTCCACCCGCATCCGCTCGGCGGCCGCCGCGGTGTGGAGGTTGTAGAACGAGGTGGACAGGCGCAGCCCGATGGCGACCTCCTCGGTGAGGTCCCCGGCGCAGCCCGGCCAGCGGTCGCCGAGGTCGGCGAGCAGCGTGGCGAGGTTGCCCATCATCCACTGGGCGGCCAGGTTCGGGGGTCGGACGTCGAGGTCGACCTGCAC
>DATLFW010000086.1:0-4931 GCA_035540775.1 Acidimicrobiia bacterium | reverse complement strand
CCATGACGGCGGCGATGACGTAGATGACCATCGCCGTGAAGCTGCGCAGGACGTTGCCGATCGCTTCCGCGCGTTGCGCCCGTCTCGCGCTCACGATCGGGCCGGTGTCGACCATGGCGACCCCGGTGCGCTTGCGGAGTTCGTTGACCCGGTGCTGGAAGACGTCGTCCTTGGCGTGATCGACGAACCGGTTGATCGCCCGCCGGATGAGACGGACGCCGAGCCAGGCGAGGAACAGGATCAACGCGATCTGGAGGGGCTTGGCGACGACGAAGTCGGCCGTCTTGGCCCAGAACTCGCTCTCGGTCGACTCGAACACCCACCGGCACAGGTACGACGCCTCGTCGGCCGGGCCGCAGGCCTCGCTGGTCTCTTCCGCCGTCTGGGCGATGGTGAGGAAGGGCGACGTCATGGTGAGCAGGCTCCTGCCGTCGGGTCCGTCCGGATGCTACGCGGTGCCGTCTCCGTCAGCGTCCCACGGTCCGCGCCGCCGGTGGTTCGTCCCTCCAGGCCCGTACCATCGCCGACTGGCTGGCCGTACCGAGCAGCGTCCCGTCCTGCGCCCACAGGTGCACGAGGCCGTGCGCGAACCCGGCGTGGACGGCGTGGATCCGGATGTCGGCGAGGATCCACTCGGTCGGCACCCGGTTGGCGATCCGGATCGTGTTGTCGAGGCTGTTGCCGCCGGCGCGCTGCCCGCTTGCCTGGCTCACCCCGAAGGGGACGTAGTCGCCGACGATGGCGAGGGCGCCGGCCGACATGTCGAGGCCGGTGAATCGCACCCACAGCGCGCTCCGCCCCGTCCCCGGTGGGCCGGGGAGCTCCTCCGGGTTGCGGGCGTCGGCCAGGCGGGTGTCGAGGCGTTCGAGGATCGTCCCGACGTGGCGGTGCTGGACGACCCGCGGCGGGCAGTCGTCGGGTGGCGGGACCTCGGGCATGACGGCCCACTGGCCGTCGAGATGCGACTCGCGACGACCGAGGGCCGCGTTGACGGTGAGGATCTCCCGTCCGTCGACGCGCCCGATGGCGCGTCCCTGCGTCACCGTCCGCCCCTCGACGGCGAGGTTCACCTCGATGTCGAGAACGGACGGGGGGCGGGCGTAGTCGAGGTACTGCGCCGTCGCCCAGACGGTCGGGCGACCGCTCTCGTGCTCCAGCGCTTCGAGGAGGGCGCCGAGGCCGCACCCGCCGAAGAGCGTCCCGAGGCCCGAACACAGACTCGGCACGATCGGCATCTCGAAACGGCCTGGCGCCTCGGCGCGGCGGAGGTCGAAGAAGGCCATCCCGTCCATCGCCCGCACTGTAGGGAAGGGTTCCCGTGGGCATCGACTCGTCGGCGGTGCGCCTGTCGTAGCCTGCCGGCGTGGACGAGCCGGTGCCGGATGAGGCGTTCGACGCCGTCGAGCGCTGGTTCACCAACCGGGGCATCCCGAACTTCATCCACGACTACAGCGCGTCGGAAGACGTCTTCACCCGCGCCGCGCCGATCCTGACGCTCGTGTTCGTCGCCGAGCTGTTGGGCGCCCTCAACCTCGAGTGGCCATGGTGGGGCAACGCGCTCGCCATCGCCGGAGGCTCCGCCATCCTGGCCGGCGCCCTCGTGATCTCCAACCTGGTGCGGGGCCGGTCCGCCTGGTCGCGCCCGCAGACGGTCGGATGGCCCGACCTCACCCTGTTCGTGCTCGTCCCGCCGCTCCTGCCGCTCGTCTTCGGGGGGCAGTCGGCCTCGGCCGTCGCGACGGCGATCTTCAACCTCGGTGTGGTCGGCGTCGTCTACCTTGCCGCGGGCTACGGCGTCGTGTCGATGACCCGTTGGGCGATCGGTCGCTTGGGTCGGCAGATCGGCGACCTGTTCCGGTTGCTCGTGCGGGCGCTGCCCTTGCTGCTGCTGTTCGTGACCTTCCTCTTCATCAACGCCGAGGTCTGGCAGGTGTCGGCGACCCTCACTGGCCCCTTCTTCTGGGCGACCCTGGGCCTGTTCTTCGTCGTCGGCACGCTGTTCATCGTGACGAGGCTCCCCCGGGAGGTCGGCGAACTGGCCGACTTCGAGTCCGATGACGACGTCCTGGCGGCAGCGGTCGCCACACCCGCCGCTGCGCTCGGTCGCCCCGTCGGCCTGCAGTCGACACCCGCGCTCTCACGACGTGAGTGGGCGAACGTCGGCCTGGTCGTGCTGTTCAGCCAGGGGATCCAGGTGCTGGTGGTGGCCGCCCTCATCGCCGCCTTCTTCGTGGTGTTCGGAACCCTCGCCGTGCGCCCCGACGTGACGGCGGCGTGGACCGGTGCCACGCCCCACGTCCTCGCCGATCTCGAGTTCTGGGGCCGAGCGGTCCCGATCACCGAGGAACTCCTCCGGGTCTCCGGCTTCCTCGGGGCCTTCTCCGGCCTCTACTTCACGGTGGTGGCGGTGACCGACCAGACGTACCGCGAGGAGTTCCACCACGAGGTGGTGGCGGAGGTGCGCGAGGCGTTCGCCGTGCGGGCCGTGTACCGGGCGGCTCTCTCGCGCCCGCCCGCCTGACGCGAAACGAGGGGGCGGCGAACCGCCCCCTCGCTCCGAAGACTCCGAACCGGCAGTTCAGACGATCTTGACGTCCTGGGCCTGGTCGCCCTTCGGGCCCGAGGTGATCTCGAACTCGACGGCCTGACCCTCCTCGAGGGTCTTGAACCCCTCGGTCTGGATGGCGCTCCAGTGCACGAACACGTCGGGGCCGCCCTCCCGGGCAATGAACCCGTAGCCCTTCTCAGGGTTGAACCACTTGACGGTACCGGTGGGCATGAACCCCTCCTGCTGGATGTCCGAGGGGTCGTGCTCCTGACGCCCGCTCGTCGTACGGTTGCGCGCAGCGTAGCAGCGCGCTTCGACGCGAATGGCGACGTCAGGCGGGGTTTTCCGCCTCCCGCTTGAGGCGTTCGAGGGTCTGTCGCATGCCCTCGAGGTTGTGCTCGGAACGGTCCTTCACGCCGGTGACGACCGTCCCCAGCGTCTTGATCAGCCCGCCGCGACGGTCTTCCCAGATCTCGGTCACCGTCGAGCCGCCGTCGGTCGCAGCGATCTCGTAGGTCCACCGGGCGACGGGCAGACCGGCGACCGACGCGACGTCGAAAGCGAGGGCTCGTCCCGGCTCGGCTCGCACGACGACCCCCTTCGTGTTCCACCGGCGGAACCCGCGGCGGTTGTAGCCCTTGAACCGGGCGCCGACCGCCGCTCCGCTGGCTCCCCCCGTCCACCGGCACTTCACGCACTCCGGGCTCCACTCGCCCATCCGGGGCAGGTCGGCGACGAGCTCGTAGACACGTTCGGGCGGTGCGGCGACGTCGACGGAGACACTGGTCGATGTGGTCATCGGCGAATTGTGCCACGGTCCGCGGTCCGCCGACTCCCTCACCACCGCCTACCCTCACGGCCATGGTCGAACGGCGTGACCGGGTCGTGGAGTGGGCGAAGTTGGCGGCCGAGGGCGAGAACCCCGCCGTGCCGGCGGCGACCGTCGTTCTCGTCCGCGACGGTGACCGGGGTGTCGAGGCGCTGATGGTCCGGAAGGACTCGAAGGTCGCCTTCGGCGGCATGTGGGTGTTCCCGGGGGGGCGCGTCGACGACGACGACCACGACGACGCCGGCGACGACCTCGTCGCCGCCCGGCGAGCGGCGGCGCGCGAAGCCGAGGAGGAGACGGGGCTCACGGTGCGCCCCGACGACCTCGAGTGGATCTCGTTCTGGATCCCGCCGCCCCAGACGCCCCGGCGATTCGCCACCTGGTTCTTCCTCGCCGCTGCTCCGTCGGGCGACGTCGTCATCGACGACGGCGAGATTCGCGAGCACCGCTGGCTCGACCCCGCCGAGGCACTCGCCTTGCGCGACCAGGGCGAGATCGAGCTGGCGCCCCCGACGTGGGTGACCCTGCACTGGCTGCTCGAGCACCCCGACGTCGCCGCGTGCGTCGATGCCGCTCGTCGCGTCGAGCCCATGCGGTTCGAGACGCGCCTGGGCGTCGTCGATGGAGGTGCCGTCGCGCTCTGGGAGGGCGACGCCGGGTACGAGGCCGCGGACGCCGACGCTCCGGGCGCTCGCCATCGCCTGTGGCTCCTCGGCTCGGGGTGGCGTTACGAGCGCTCCGGTCTGGACGACTGAAACGCCTCGCTCAGGCGGCCAGCAGGTCCCGGTACTCGGGGTTCTCGTCGACGAAGTGGGCGACGTACCAGCAGAGCGGCACGACGCGGGCACCGCTCCGGCGGACGTCGTCGAGGGCGCCACGGACCAGGACGGCGCCCAACCCGCCTCTGCGATGGGGTGGGTCGATGACGGTGTGGGGGAACACGACCACCCCGTCCCGGCGGCGGTAGTCGGCGAACCCGACCACCGTGTCGTCGACGACGATCTCGTACCGGGAGCGCTCTCGGTTGTGATGCACGGACGGCATGGAGCGCGGCCTACCCAGGTCGAGCGGCGCGCACGCCCTCGGCGCTCGTTCCGTGCATCCGCGAGACTGGACCCATGGCGAGTCCCCTCGAGCGCGGACGGGAGGCCGCTCGCCGGCAGTCGTGGTCGGAGGCGTACGAGCACCTGGCGGCGGCCGCCGACGAGGCGCCCCTCGAGGTCGACGACCTCGAGCGATGGGCCGTGTCCGCATACATGCTGGGGTACGACGAAGAGTGCTGCCGGATCTGGGAAGAGGCGCACCGGCGCTGCATCGACGAGGGGGAGCCGGGAGAAGCAGCCCGCTGCTCGTTCTGGCTCGCGCTCCTGCTCATGTTCCGGGGCCAGGAGGCCCAGGCGGGCGGCTGGCTCGCGCGGGCCGAGCGAATGGTGGGCGACGCCGCCCGTCCGTGCGTCGCCGAGGGGTATCTCCTCGTCCCTCCGATCTTGGCGTCGTTGGCGGCGGGCGAGACCGATCGGGCGCACGAACTGGCCGTTCGGGCCACCGAAATCG
>DATLFW010000085.1:0-3737 GCA_035540775.1 Acidimicrobiia bacterium | reverse complement strand
ACCTTCGGGTTCTCCCGCGACGACGTCGAGGGCCGGGTCATGAAGCGCTACCTGGAGGAAGGGCTGCTCTCGGCGAGCCCCTTCGAGAGCCTGGACGTCGAGGGGGTTGGCCGTCTCGTGATCCTGGCGTCGGAAGCTGGGCGGGCGACCCGCCCTGGGCTGGCGCTCGGCATCTGTGGCGAACACGGGGGAGATCCGGGTTCCATCGACTTCTGCCACCGAAACGGTCTCGACTACGTGTCGTGCTCCCCGTTCCGGGTGCCGCTCGCGAGGCTCGCCGCTGCCCAGGCGGCGCTGCGAGAGTCGACCTGATCGCGGGAATCTGCGGCCCGATCTGTCCGGTTTCCGGGCAGGTTTGCCCGGGGGGACTAGTCCGGTCGGGCCATGAGAAATGGTCCGATGTGGCGATTGTTTCCGCCTGGAAAAAACCCGACATTGCTGTCGTCGGTGACGCTCTCAGCCGAGGGAGTCACCCGCCGGGAGAGGTTCGTAGCGATCATCGAACCCTCCTCTCCCGGTCCGGTGGAGACGACAGGAGACCCTCATGGAGAACGTTCGGATGCTCCGGCCCGCAGAAGCGGCTGAGGCGCTTGGTGTGTCGATGTCCCGTCTGCGCCGGCTGGCCGCCAGCGGTCGCCTCGTGACCGTGCGGACCCTCGGCGGGCACCGGCGCTACCGCGAGGACGACGTCATGGCCCTCCAGCGCTGGATGGTGCGCCAGGGCGAGCACGTCGGCGTCTGACTGTCACAGGCCCCTGGTACCGTCGGACCATGTCCGAGGTCCAGGGGTCCGTCGCGTCAGGGACCGTCGCATCGGCGACGGTCCGCTTCGCTCACGAGGGCACGCATGCCTTCGTCGGTGGGGGAGTGCTCACTCGGGAGGAGCGTGAAGCGGATCTCCACGAGCGCTTGGCGCCGGGCGCCACCCGCCCGCTTGGCGCCGGCACCCGTCCCATCCCCGAGGAGCCCGACCCGCACCGGCTCTGCTTCGAGCGCGACCTCGACCGCATCAAGCACTCGTCGCCGTGGCGGCGCCTGGCTGGCAAGTGCCAGGTCTTCATCGCCCCCGAAGACGACCATCTGCGCACCCGCCTGACGCATGCGGTCGAAGTCGCCCAAGTCGCCGTCGGCATCGCCCGGGCGGCCGACCTCTGCGTCCCCCTCGTCGAGGCGATCGCGCTCGCCCACGACTGCGGTCACGGTCCGGCGGGCCACGCCTCGGAGACGGCCTTCTCTCCGTACATGCCGAGCGGGCTCTACGACCACGCCGTGTACGGCGCCGACGTCACCCTGGCGCCGCTCAACCTGTGCGTGGAGACGTCCGACGGCGTGCGCAACCACTCCTGGCGGCGCCCGGCGCCCGCCACTCCCGAGGGGGAGGTCGTGTCGTGGGCCGACCGCATCGCCTACGTCTGCCACGACTTCGAGGACGCCGTCCGGGCCGGGATCGTCACGCCGAGCGACCTCCCCGCCGACGTCGTCGAGGTCGTCGGCAACCGCCGTTCCGCGCAGCTCGACGTCTTCATCCGGGCGGTCCTCGAGGCGATCGAGCAGTCCGGGCACGTTGGGATGACCGAGCCGGCGGCGTCGGCCCTCGCCGCCTTCCGGGCCTTCAACTACGAACGGATCTACCTCCGCCCGGCAGCCGTCCGCCAGGCCGACCGCGCGATCGCCCTCCTCCGCGGGCTCGTCGAGTTCTTCGTCGACGCCCCCAGCCGCGTCCCGTGGGTGGCGGCCGGGGAGATGCCCAGCCCACCGGCCGGGTCCCACGAGGCGGCGGAGGTCGCTGTTCGCTACGTCAGCGGCATGACCGACCGCTTCGCCCTCGGGCTCGGCGTCGAACTCCTGGGCTGGCGCCCCGAGGACCTTCCCCGGGGCGTGTGACGAGGGTGTGCTGGCCGCGTCGGCTCAGGCGCCCGGCTTGAACACCATGAGGTAGAGGATCACGACGAGGATGACGTCGTTGATCGCCCCGAACATGCCGAGGCGCTGGCCGAGCTGGGCCATCTCGGCGGCCTGGGGCGGCGGACCGCCCGCCGGTGGGCCGGCCGAGTCGAGTTCGCGAAGGATGGCGGCCATGCGGCGGGCGCTCGGCTGCAACACGGCGTGGGCGACGCTGAGGCCGACGATGTAGAGCCCCATCGCGGCGCCGAGCCAGGCGTCCGAGAACTCCCAGATGCCGTCGCTCACGACGATGAGAAGGATCCCGAGGACGAAGACGGCGTAGATGAAGTACTCGCCGATCTTGGACACGGCGTAGTTCGTCTCCGCCACCGCGGCGGCCTGGCCGGGCTTGCCGCCCTGGGCGAGCGCCTTCGCCTTGGCGCCGTAGACACCGTTCAGGACGACGGCCCCGAACCCGATGATGGCGCACAGGATGTGGGCCCAGAGCAGGATGTCGTAGGTGAAGTCACCTCGAAATGCGGCCACGACCATGAACGAGCCTCCCTCGGATCGAGACGGATCGTCGGCGATCCTAGACCCGTCTCGGGCGCCCGGTCTGGGACCGGCGCCCGCCCACTAGGCTCGCACCGATGGGGATCGTCGACGACGATGTCGCCCGCGTGCGAGAGGCGACCGACATCGCCGCCGTGATCGGTGAGCATGTCGGGCTGAAGCGCGTCGGCCGTCGTCTCCAGGGCCTCTGCCCGTTCCACACCGAGAAGACGCCCTCGTTCTCCGTGAATCCCGAGCTCGGTGTCTACCACTGCTTCGGCTGCCAGGCGTCGGGGGACGCCATCACCTTCGTCCGCGAGATCGAGCACCTCGACTTCGTGGGGGCGGTCGAGCGACTGGCCGCCAAGGCGGGGATCCAACTCCGCTACGACGACCGCAACGAGGGGAAACAGCGGGGGCGACGGGCGCGACTGGTGGAGGCCGTCGCCGAGGCCGTCGACTGGTACCACCGCAGGCTGCTGGAGGGGGACGACGCCGGTGCCGCCCGTCGGTACCTCCGAGGTCGCGGCCTCGACGGCGACGTCGTGCGCCGATTCTCGATCGGCTGGGCACCCGACGCGTGGGACGACCTCAGCCGGCACCTGCAGGCCAAGAAGTTCTCACGCGAGGATCTCGTGGAAGCGGGGTTGGCCTTCGTGAACCGGGCCAACCGCCTCCAGGACCACTTCCGGGGCCGGGTGATGTTCCCGATCTTCGACGTGGCCGGCGACCCCGTCGGCTTCGGCGGTCGCAGCCTCTCGGATCAGGGGCCGAAGTACGTCAACACGCCCGAGACCTCGATCTACCAGAAGCGGCGGGTCCTGTACGGCCTCAACTGGGCGAAGGCCGACGTCGTCGCCCAGGCCGAGGTGATCGTGTGCGAGGGCTACACCGACGTCATCGCCTGTCACCTCGCGGGGGCGCCGAGAGCGGTGGCGACGTGTGGCACGGCGCTGGCCGACGAGCACGTCCGCCTCCTGAAGCGATTCGCGTCTCGGGTCGTCCTCGCCTACGACGCGGACGCCGCCGGGCAGGCGGCCGCCGAGCGGTTCTACGCCTGGGAGGCGGAGTTCGAGCTGCAATTGGCGGTGGCCGACCTGGGGGCAGGCCGTGACCCGGCCGACGTCTGGCTCGACGATCCGGCCCTCCTCCTGAAGGCCCTCGACGAGGCGCGCCCGTTCCTCCAGTTCCGGATCGAGCGGCTGCTCGAGCGGGCCGACCGTTCGACCGCCGAGGGGCGGGCTCGGGCGGCCAACGGGGGCATCGCCCTGGTCGCCGAACACCCCGACCCGCTCGTCCGC
>DATLFW010000084.1:0-11225 GCA_035540775.1 Acidimicrobiia bacterium | reverse complement strand
GACGTGAAGACGTACCGGCTCATGCGTGCTTCCCTTCGTCGTGGAGGCAGGCCACTACCCGGTCGAGGATGACGTCAGCGAGTTGCCGCTTGGGAAGCAGCGGCAGCGTCTCGTCGTTCCCGTCGGGGGTGAGGAGCACGGCCCGGTTCGTGTCGACCTCGAACCCGGAGTCGGTCGCCGTGACATCGTTGGCGACGATCAGGTCGAGGCGCTTGGCGGCGAGCTTGGCGCCGGCGTGCTCCCTGACATTCTCGGTCTCGGCCGCAAAGCCTACGACGAACTGGTGCGATCGGGCCGGAACGAGCGAGGCGAGGATGTCGGGGGTCGGCTCGAGGAGGATCTCCGGCGCTCCGTCGACCTTCTTGATCTTCTGTGGCGCACTTACCTTGGGGCGGAAGTCGGCGACGGCGGCCGCCATCACGAGGACGTCGCACGCATCGAAGCGGTCGTGGACCGCGTCGTGCATTTCCTGGGCCGTCTCGACCACCACCCGTTCGACGCCGGGCGCCGAAGGCAGCGACGACGTCGTGATGAGCACGACCTCCGCTCCCCGGGCGGCGGCGGCGTCGGCGACGGCGTGCCCCATGCGGCCCGACGAACGGTTGCCGACGAAGCGGACAGGATCGATCGGTTCCCTCGTGCCGCCGGCCGTGACGACGACGGTTCGGCCCGCAAGATCGCGCCGGCCCCCGGCGAGTGCCGTCTCGATGCCTTCGACGATTCGCTCCGGCTCCGCCAGGCGGCCGGCGCCGACGTCACCCCCCGCCAGCCGCCCGACCTCGGGCTCGACCACGGTGACGCCCCGGGCGACGAGCGTGGCGATGTTGGCTTGGACGGCCGGGTGCTCCCACATCTCGGTGTGCATCGCCGGCGCCACCACCACGGGGGCGCGGGTGGCGAGAAGGGTGGCGGTGAGGAGGTCGTCGGAGATCCCCGCCGCGTACTTGCCGATGACCTTCGCCGTGGCCGGCGCCACGACGACGACGTCGGCGCTCTGACCCAGCCGGGTGTGCGGGATGGGATCGGGCGCGTCGAACAGCGAGGTCTGCACCGGCTCCGATGCCAGGGCCGAGAGGGTGACCGCGCCGAGAAAGCGCTGAGCGTCGGCCGTCATGACCGGCGAGACGTGGGCACCGGCGTCGACGAGACGCCGGCACAGTTCGACCGCCTTGTAGGCCGCGATGCCCCCGGAGACGCCGAGGACGACGCGCCGCCCGTTCAGCAAGGGATTACGACTCCTCGGAGTCGGACCCGTCCTCGCCTGCCTCGACCGGCTCGAGCCGCTCCGCCACGATCTTGGACTCGGAGATCTCCTGCATCGCGATCGACAGCGGCTTGCGGGAGATGGCGTTGACCTGGGGCGGGATGATGGTGCCGAGTCCCTCACCCAGGCGGTTGAAGTACGAGTTGATCTGGCGGGCCCGCTGGCTGGCCAGCGTGACCAGCGTGAACTTGGAGTCGACCTTCTCGGTGAGCTCCTCGATGCGGGGCTCCATCAGGGAGGGGCGACGATCGGGCATTGCAGACTCCAGTGCAGGGTCGGGAACGAACTGGGGTGAAGCGCGTCGCGCGGCGAAGTTCAGGCGGGCGCCGCGCGGTGACCAGCAAGAATAGTCGAGATCTCCTCGACCACTCGATCGAGGTCGTCGTTGACGACCACGTGGTCGAATCGGTCTGCGAGGGCTTCCTCGGCCTCCGCTTCGGCCAGCCGGCGCGCCACCACGTCCTCGGAGTCGCCGTCCTGACGCGCGCGATTGACGAGACGCCGGCGCTGTTCGTCGCGGCTCGGCGGCCTGACGAACACCAAGACGGCCTCCGGCAGACGCTCGCGGACGGCGAGGGCGCCTTGGACGTCGACCTCCACGAGGACGTCGGTCCCGGCGTCGAGCCGCTCCTTGATGGGCCCGATCGGCGTCCCCTTCAGGTCGCCGTACACCTCGAACGACTCGAGGAACCCGCCCTCGGCCTGCAGCCGCTCGAACTCGTCACGGGTGAGGAAGTAGTAGTCGCGGCCGTGCACTTCGCCAGGCCGGCGCGCCCGGGTGGTGGCGGAGACCGAGTACCAGATCTCGGGGTGCCGCTCGAGGAGGCGTTGGACGATCGTGCCCTTGCCAACGCCCGACGGGCCGGCGATCACCACCAGCACGGTGGAATCAGCGGTCGGCGAAGCGCTTGAGGAGGGCGTCGCGCTGCTTGGCCCCGAGGCCTCGCAGGCGGCGGTTCTCGCTGATATCGAGCTCCTCCATGGCACGGCGAGCCCGAACCTTCCCCAACCCCGGCAGCGACTCGAGCACCGTGAGGGCCTTGAGCTTGCCGATGACCTCGTCGCGGTCGGACAGGTCGAGGACCTCCTTGAGGTTCATCGAACCGGCCTTCAGCTTGTCCTTGACCTCGGCCCGCTGGCGGCGGGCAGCGGCGGCCTTCTCGAGGGCGGCCTGCCGCTGCTCGGGAGAGAGGGACGGCGGGAGGGGCATCAGAGCGTTCCTCGGGCTCGGATCGAGCGTCGAATGCTCAGACATCGCAACAACGATGGCCCCCGTTTCCGCCACTTCCGGACTCGAACGGCGGTCACTATACCCCTCGGTCGAGAGGGGTCAACCGGGCGTAGCGGACCCTTTCGCAAGGGTGGCGGCGACCTCCGCGGCGACGGCCGCCGCCGCCTGCGCGACGTCGTCGGCGCGGGTCACCGGCCGGCCGACGACGAGGACGTCGGCGCCGTCGGAGACGGCCACGCCCGGAGTGGCGGCACGCGCCTGGTCGTCGCGGGACGCCCCGACGGGTCGGATGCCGGGCACGACGGTGAGGAGCCCGGGCGCGCCAGCGCGCGCACGCTCGAGCTCGTGCGCCGACAGCACGACCCCGCCGCACCCCGCCTCGACGGCGGTGGCAAGGCGAGCTTCGAACGCCGAGGCGTCGGCGTCGCTCGTGAGAACCGTCACGGCGAGGGCGACGGGAGGCGCGTGCCCACCGTCGTCGGCCCCTTCCGCCAGGCCTTCGGCGAACGCCCGCAACATCTCGATGCCGCCAGCGGCGTGGGCGTTGAGGTATCGGATGCCGAGGCGTCCGGCGACGCGGGCGGCGCGACCGACGGTCGTCGGGATGTCGTGGTACTTGGCGTCGTAGAAGACGTCGAGGCCCGTGTCGCGCAAGCCCTCCACGGCCCTCGGGCCCTCGGCGGTGAAGAGCTCCATGCCGACCTTGGCGACCCCGAACCACGGCTCCACCTGCTTCGCGAGGTCGAGAGCCTCGGCCAAGGTCGGCACGTCGAGCGCCACGGCCAGGCGCGCGCGCACCTCTTCGGTGGCACGTTCGTCGTTCATCGGATCCCCTCCTCCGCGGCCCCCACCAGTTCGTTCACGTCGCCCACGCCGTGGCGCCGGCACCAGCGTGCGAGGCGCGCTGCGATGCGCTCGCACGCCCTCGGGTCGCGGAAGGTCGCCGTCCCGACCCCGACGGCGGTGGCGCCGGCCAGCATCATCTCGACGGCATCCTCTGCGGACGCGACCCCGCCGGTGCCGACGATCGGTACACCCGGGTGGGCGTGCGCCACGTCGTGGACGGCCCGGACGGCGACCGGGTGGATGGCGGGACCGGAGAGCCCACCGCCCCCTGCCCCCAACCGGTAGCGCCGGGTCTCGGGGTCGATGGCCATCCCCATCACGGTGTTGACGAGGGTGAGCCCGGTCGCACCGGCCGCGAGTGCAGCGCCGGCGATCGGCCGCAGGTCGGTGACGTTCGGAGAGAGCTTGGCGAGCACCGGCAGTCCGGCCACCTCGGCCACGACGGCCTCGACGACGCGGGCGGTGGCGTCGGCGGAGTGGGCGAACATCTCGGAACGTTCCTCGAGGTTGGGACAGCTGACGTTGACCTCGAGGGCGACGACGCGGTCGGCGGGAACGCCCTTCGCCGCTCGGGCGAACTCATCGACCGTCCGCCCCCAGATGGAGGCGATGACCCGGGCACCCCGGTCGAGGAGAGGGGGAAGTTCCTCCTCCCGCCAGACGTCGACGCCGGGGTTCTGGAGCCCGACGGAGTTGATCATCCCGGCCGCCGTCTCGTGGACGCGCGGGGCCGGGTTCCCAGGCCAGGCCTCGGCCGAGACCGACTTGGTCGTCACCGCACCGATCGCCGACGGGTCGCCGAGACGGGCCACCTCGTCGCCATGGCCGTAGGTGCCGGATGCGGCCACGATCGGGTTCGGCAGCTCCAGCGCCCCGAGCCGGACCGCCATGCGCACGGGCTTCTGGGTACGTCCACCGACCCTCTGTGGTCGCACGCGTGCCCAGAAGCCGTTGCTCATACGCCCAACCGCAGCTGGTCGCCCTGGTGGTACTCCTGCAAGGAGCGGACCGCCGGCTGCCGGTCGCGCATCTCGGTCGCCCCTGCCGCCGCCGCCAACGCGGCGGCCACCGTCGTGACGGCCGGCACCCCGTAGCGCCCGGCGGCCTGGCGGATGTGGGCACCGTCGGCACGCGGGCCCCGCCCTCTCGGCGTGTTCACCACCAGGTCGACCTTGCCCGAGGCGATGAGGTCGACGGCATCCACGCCCGTCTCCTCCCCTACCTTTGCGACGACGGTGTCGACCGGGATGCCTTCCTGTTCGAGCGCGTCGGCCGTCCCTCGCGTGGCAGCGAGCGAGAACCCGAGGTCGGCGAAGCGGCGGGCGGCCACCACTCCGGCTCGCTTGTCGCGGTCGGCGAGGGAGAGGAAGATCGTCCCCGTCTCCGGCAAGCCGTTGCCCGCCGCCGCCTGGCTCTTCGCGAAGGCCATCCCGAACGAGCGGTCGATCCCCATCACCTCGCCGGTCGAGCGCATCTCGGGGCCGAGCAGGGTGTCGACCTCGGGGAAACGGTTGAACGGGAGGACCGCTTCCTTCACCGACACGTGCCCCTGCTTGGCGGGCACCACGACGCCCTCGTCGCGCAGCGCTGCCAACGTCTCGCCGAGCATCACCCGAGCCGCGACCTTGGCGAGCGGGACCCCGGTCGCCTTGCTGACGAACGGCACGGTCCGGCTCGCCCGTGGGTTCGCCTCGATGATGAAGACCTCCCCGTCCTTCACGGCGTACTGCACGTTGAGGAGGCCGACGACGTCGAGCGCCTCGGCGAGGCGCCGGGTGGAGTCCTCGATGGCAGCGACCGCCTCGGCGGGAAGCGTCGGCGGCGGGATGACGCACGCGGAGTCGCCGGAGTGCACTCCGGCCTCCTCGATGTGCTCCATCACCCCGCCGATCAACACCTCACCGGAGCGATCGCGTACGGCGTCGACGTCGACCTCGACGGCGTCCTCGAGGAACCGGTCGATGAGCGCCGGGCGTTCCGCCGACAGGCCGCCCTCCCGGCCCAGAGACCCGGTGAGGCCCAACTCCTCCATGGCGCTCGTCAGCCCGTCGTCGTCGTAGACGATCGACATGGCGCGCCCGCCGAGGACGTACGACGGGCGGACGAGCACCGGATAGCCCACCTCCGCCGCCACCTTCAGCGCCCCCTCCACCGAGGTTGCCGTCCCCCCGGGAGGTTGGGCGATACCGAGCCGAGCACAGAGGGCGTTGAACTGCTCCCGGTCCTCGGCCAGGTCGATGGACGCCGGGCTCGTCCCGGCGATCGGCACGCCCGCCGTGTCGAGGGCCTGCGCCAGCTTCAACGGCGTCTGGCCGCCGAGGCTCACGATGACGCCGTGCGGTTCGAGGGCGTCGGCGATGTTGAGGACGTCCTCGACCGTCAACGGTTCGAAGAACAGCCGGTCGCTGGTGTCGTAGTCGGTCGAGACGGTCTCGGGGTTGCAGTTCACCATCACCGTCTCGTAGCCGGCCTCCGAGAGTGCGAAGGCGGCGTGCACGCAGCAGTAGTCGAACTCGATCCCCTGTCCGATGCGGTTGGGGCCGGCGCCGAGGATCATGACGACGGGCCGTTCCACCGGCGCCACCTCGTCCTCGTCCTCGTAGGTCGAGTAGTGGTACGGCGTGCGGGCCTCGAACTCGGCGGCGCAGGTGTCGACGGTCTTGTACGTCGTCACGACGTCGGCGGCGAGGCGGGCGGAGCGAACCCGCTCCCCATCGACACCCCACAGCCAGGCGAGCTGCGCATCCGAGAATCCCAGCCGCTTCGCCCGTCGCCAGTCGGACCGAGCCATGCCGTCGAGACCGATCTGGGTGAGGAGCGCCCGCTCCTCACCGAGGCGGGCGAGTTGGTCGAGGAACCAGGGGTCGATGCCCGAGACTTCGTGGATCCGCTCGACGGGGATGCCACGTCGCAAGGCCGCCTCGATCTGGAACGGCCGCTCGGGGGTCGGCACTGCGACCCGGCGCACCAGCTCGTCGTCGCTGAACTCGTCGTAGACGGCCTCGACGGGGTCGGCGTTGAGGCCCGCCCGGCCGGTCTCCAGCGACCGGCACGCCTTCTGGAACGACTCGAGGAAGGTCCGTCCGATCGCCATCACCTCACCCACCGACTGCATCTGGGTGCCGAGGACGCCTCGCGCTTCGGGAAACTTCTCGAACGCCCACCGGGGGATCTTGGTGACGACGTAGTCGATCGTCGGCTCGAAGCTCGCCGGGGTCTTCTTCGTGATGTCGTTCGGGATCTCGTCGAGCGTGTAGCCGACGGCCAACTTGGCGGCGATCTTCGCGATCGGGAATCCGGTCGCCTTGCTCGCCAGCGCGCTCGACCGGGAGACGCGCGGGTTCATCTCGATGACGACCTGCTGGCCGTCGGCGGGGTTGACGGCGAACTGGATGTTGGAGCCGCCGGTGTCGACCCCGATGCGGCGGATGCAGGCGAAGGCGGAGTCGCGCATCCGCTGGTATTCGACGTCTGAGAGGGTCTGGGCGGGGGCGACGGTGATCGAGTCCCCGGTGTGGACGCCCATGGCGTCGAAGTTCTCGATGGAGCAGACGATCACGCAGTTGTCGGCGTGGTCGCGCATGACCTCCAGCTCGAACTCCTTCCAGCCGGCGATCGACTGCTCGACGAGGATCTCGGAGATTGGGCTGGCTTTTAGCCCATTCCACGCCACCTCACGCATCTCGTCGGCGTCGGCCGCGATCCCGGTGCCACCGCCGCCCAGGATGTGGCTCGGACGGATGATGACCGGGTAGCCGATCTCGGCGGCCACCTCGAGGGCCTCGTCGACGGTGTAGGCGAAGCCTGAGCCCGGCACCTCCAGGCCGATCTCCTGCATGGCCGCCTTGAAGCGGGAGCGGTCCTCGGCGGTGCGGATGGCGTCGAGGCTGGCGCCGATCATCTCGACGCCGAACTCGTCGAGGATGCCGCCTTCGGCGAGGCCAATGGCGAGGTTGAGGGAGGTCTGGCCCCCGAGCGTCGGGAGCAGGGGGTCCGGCCGCTCCTTCTCGATGACACGCCGGACGGTGTCGACGTTGAGCGGCTCGACGTAGGTGGCGTCGGCGAACTCCGGGTCCGTCATGATCGTGGCGGGGTTCGAGTTGACGAGGATGACCCGGTAGCCCTCCTCGCGGAGGACCTTGCACGCCTGGGTCCCCGAGTAGTCGAACTCGCACGCCTGGCCGATGACGATCGGGCCGCTGCCGATCAACAGGATCGATTCGATGTCGTTCCGCCGCGGGCTCATCGACGGCGCTCCATCAAGGCAGTGAACTCCTCGAACATGTGAGTGGCATCGTGGGGACCGGGACCGGCCTCGGGGTGGTGCTGGACGGCGATGAGCGAGGCCTCGGGGAGGCGGAAGCCCTCGCAGGCGCCGTCGTTGAGGTTCACGTGCGTGACCTCGGCCCCCGCAGGGAGGGTCTCGGGGTCGACCACGTAGTTGTGGTTCTGGCTGGTGATCTCGACCTTCCCGGTGGCGACCTCCTCGACCGGGTGGTTCCCGCCGTGGTGGCCGAAGGGCAGCTTGTACGTGCGGGCCCCGAGCGACAGACCGAGAATCTGCTGGCCGAGACAGATGCCGAAGATCGGGACCTCCCCGACGAGCGCGGCCACCCGTTCCTGGGCCCCCTCGACCGCGGCGGGATCGCCGGGGCCGTTCGAGAGGAAGACCCCGTCGGGGTGTCGCCCGAGGATCTCGTCGACCGGCGTCGAGGCGGGAACGACTTCCACGCGGCAGCCGGCTGCCTCCAGGCGGCGGAGGATGCTGCGCTTGATGCCGAAGTCGTAGGCGACGACCGAGTAGGGCGCATCGGGATCCCCCACGGTGTACGGACTCGCCGCCGTCACCCTCGCCACCAGGTCGATCCCGTCGGTCGGACGGGCCTCGGCGGCCGCCGCCCGGATCCGCTCCTCGGCCCCCGGCTCGTCGAGCGGTCCGAAGGCACCGGGGAGGGCGCCCTGGTCGCGAAGGTGCCGCGTCAATCTGCGAGTGTCGACGCCCACCACTCCGGGGACGCCGTGCCGCTCGAGGAAACGTTCGAAGTCGAGCTCGGCCCGCCAGTTCGAGTGGCGGCGGGGCAGGTCGCGGACGATCACACCCGAGCAGAACGGCTGCGCGCTCTCGTCGTCGTCGGGCGTGACGCCGTAGTTCCCGATGTGCGGGTACGTGAAGGCGATCACCTGCCCGGCGTAGCTCGGATCGGTGACGACCTCTTGGTAGCCGGTGAGGGTCGTGTTGAAGACGATCTCGCCGGTCGCCACGCCGTCGTCCGGGCGCGCCCCGCACCATTCGCCCTCGAACACGGCGCCGTCGTGCAACACCAGCAGCGCCTCGGACCTTCGCCCGTTCATCGTTCTGCCTCCCCGTCGACCACGACGGCCTCGCCGAACAAGATGGTGTGTCGCACCCGCCCCGCCAACTTCCGCCCGGCCCACGGCGTGTTGCGGGCACGGCTGGCGAGCGCCGAGGGCTCCACCTCCCATGCCGCGTCCGGGTCGACGACGGCAAGATTGGCGGGTTCCCCCGGTGCCACCGGCCGCCCGTGCGCCTCGAGACCGCCGACGGCGGCCGGTTCCCACGTGAAGGCGGCGACGGCCCGGGCGAGATCGAGGACGCCGGGGGCGACGAGTTCCGTCAGCACCACGGCAAAGGCCGTCTCCAGGCCGAGCATGCCGGGTGGGGCCTCGGAGAACGGCTGGTCCTTCGTCTCGGGTGGATGCGGGGCGTGGTCGGTGGCGACGGCGGCAATGGTTCCGTCGGCCAGCCCGGCGCGCAGGGCGCCGACGTGGTCGCTCGTGCGCAGCGGCGGGTTGACCTTGAAGGCGGGGTCGTAGGCAGCGCAGGCGGCGTCGGTCAGGACGAGATGGTGCGGAGTCACCTCGGCGCTCACCGCTACTCCTTCGGCCCGAGCCTCCCGCAGCAACGCAACGGTGGCGGCGGTGCTGGCGTGGAGAACGTGGAGGCGACCGCCCGTCAGGCGGGCGAGGGCGATGTCGCGGGCGACGATGGTCGACTCGGCCTCGGCCGGACGCCCTGGAATGCCGAGCCGGCTCGACCACGCCCCCTCGTGCATGTGGCCGCCGTCGACGAGGGAGGCGTCTTCGGCGTGCTGAGCGATCACCGCGCCGGGGAGCGACCGGGCGTACTCGAGCGCCCGGCGCATGAGGCGGGCGTCGGCCACGCAGTCGCCGTCGTCGGTGAAGATCCGCACGCCGAGGGCGTGGAGCTCGGCCATCGGCGCCAAGGCCGAGCCCCGGCGACCGACGGTCACGGCGCCGGCCACGTGGACGTCGCACGGAGCAGACCGCCCGAGGTCGAGAACGTGACGAGCGGTCGACGCCGAGTCGATGGGAGGATCAGTGTTGGGCATGGCGACGACGGCGGTGTACCCACCGAGGGCGGCGGCCCGGGCGCCCGTCTCGACCGTCTCGGCCTCCTCCATGCCGGGCTCGCGGAGGTGGGTGTGGAGGTCGACGAACCCGGGCGTGACGATGCAGCCGGCGGCGTCGAGCTCGCGGGTGGCGGACAGCCCTTCGCCGACCTCGGCGACGACGCCGTCACGGACGAGGACGTCCGCCATCCGCTCCCCGTGCTGGTCGAGCACCCGGCCGCCCCGGATCACGAGTTCGCCGCTCATGCCTCACTCCCGGTCCCGTTTGCCGGTGCGCCCCCACTCGCTGCTCCGCTCCCGAGGAGCTGGTACAGGACGGCCATCCGCACGGCGACGCCGTTCGCCACCTGCTCGGTGACGAGGGAAGCCGGGCTGTCGGCGACGGCGTCGGCGATCTCGACCCCGCGATTCATCGGCCCGGGGTGCATGACGAGGACGTCGGATCGCAGGCGGGCGGCGCGCTCGGCCGTCAACCCCCACCGCGCCGTGTACTCACGCAGGCTCGGGAACAGCGACTGCTCCTGTCGCTCCCGCTGAATGCGCAGGAGCGAGACCACGTCGAGGTCGGCCAGCACGGCGTCGAGGTCGTCGGCGACGGTGACCGGCCAGCCGTCGAGGTTCGGCGGCATCAGCGTGGGCGGGCCGACCAGGGTGACGCTGGCGCCGAGAGCGGTCATGGCGGCCACGTTGGATCGGGCGACGCGCGAGTGGGCGACGTCGCCGACGATGCCCACGCGCAGACCGTCGAGCGACGCCCCGCGGTGGCGACGCAGCGTGAAGGTGTCGATGAGGGCTTGGGTCGGGTGCTCGTGCCAGCCGTCGCCGGCGTTCACCACGGACGCGTCGACCCAGTCGGCGACCCGGTGGGGTGCGCCGGCGCTCGGGTGGCGCACGACCATGGCGTCGGCGCCCATGGCCTCGATCGTCTGCACCGTGTCGCGCAAGCTCTCGCCCTTGCTCACCGACGATGCCTTGGGGGTGAAGGTGAGGGTGTCGGCGGAGAGGCGCTTGGCAGCGCCCTCGAAGCTGAGGCGGGTGCGGGTGGAGTCCTCGTAGAACACGCTGGCCACGGTGCGGCCGCGCAGCGCCGGCACCTTGGCGATCTCCCGCTGGGTGACTTCGAGGAACGACTCGGCCAGGTCGAGGATCCCCTCGATCTCCGCTCGGTCGAGATCCGCGATGCCGAGGAGGTGCTTCATGCCGTCGCTCCGTCGTCGTCCCGGTCGTCGCCGCCCTCGACCCCCGGTTCGTCGGGCGGGCCCCAGATCTCGACGCCGTCGGGCTCGCCGTCGACGTCTTCCAGCCGCACCCGCACGTCCTCGCTGTGACGAGTGGGGAGGTTCTTGCCGACGAAGTCGGCCCGGATGGGCAGTTCCCGGTGTCCGCGGTCGACGAGGACGGCGAGCTGGACGGCCTGAGGCCGGCCGAGCTCCATCAGCGACTCGAGCGCCGCCCGCGCCGTGCGCCCGGTGTAGAGGACGTCGTCGACCAG
>DATLFW010000083.1:0-9473 GCA_035540775.1 Acidimicrobiia bacterium | reverse complement strand
CGTGCTTGGCGATGGTGGGGTCGATGTGCGCCGGACGGACGCGTATGCGGTCGCCCACGGTCAGGCCGGGCGGGGGCGAGAAGGTGACGTGCTCGTCGGAGTAGAACCACACGTCCCCCTCCTCGACCGGCGGGTTGCCGTGGTCCATGGCCAGCGCCTTCAGGCCGGCGTCGGCGACGGCCCACAGCTCGTTGACGTGGATGACCGTGGCGAGTACCGAGAGCCCCTGGCGGAACGGCGTGCCCTCCAGCGCCGCGTAGGCGGTGTCCATGAGCAGGTAGGAGCCCGCCTGGATCTCGTTGGCCCAGGTGTTGATGTCAAAGGTGCCGGTACCGCCCGCGGAAATCAGCTCACCTCCGACGTCGGCATGGGCCGCGACGAGCTGCTCCATGCATTGGCGAGTGGCGTCGATGCGCGCCTGGCGGTCCTCGACGCCGACGACGTGCCCCTCGTACCCCATGACACCGCGCACCTCGAGACCGTGCGAGCGGGCGAGATCGGCAAGCCGTCCGGCGTCGGCCGGGTTGCACCCGCAGCGGGGGAGACCGACGTTCACGTCGATCACCACCTCCCGCACGCCGCCTCGGGCCGCCGCTTCCACGGTGGCGTCGGAGTCGACCGCCATCGTGACCCGGGCTCCCTCGACCGCCCCCAGCCGGGTGGCGTCGAGGACCTCGTTCGCCAGGAGGAGGTCGTCGCCGAGGCCGGCGGTCGCCATCCCTTCCACCTCACGGATGGTGGCGCAGGTGAACGTCCGGTGCCCGGCCTCCGCCTGGAGCCGCGCCAGGCCGGTCGTCTTGTGCGCCTTGACGTGCGGGCGACAGCGAGCGCCGGGGAGAGCGGTGGCCATCGTCGTCAGGTTGTGCTCCAGGGCGTCGGCGTCGGCGAGCAGCGCCGGCGTCGGCAGGTCGCGCACCTTCACGTCGTCTCTCCCTCCTGATCGCCCGCCGGGCCGGCGTCGCGTAGCGCTTCCTTCCAGGTGCGGAACCGCTCGTGCGTCCGCCCGTCGGGGCCCTCGCCGACCCCCGAGCCGTCCGGGAACAACCGGAAGGTCCACCGCTCGGCGAGGTCGTCGCGGGCGAGCGCCATGTAGCGGGCGTCGCCCTTGGCCGGTGGTCCGGCCCGCCAGAGCAGGTACCGCCCGATCCGCCGCTTGTACTCCACCAACTCGTGGCCGAGGTCGCCGCCGAGGTCGACGAGTTCACCCGGGGCCTCGACCCACGCCGTCGCCGGGATGGTCCGGTCGCGCACCGGCGTGTCGGGGAGGTCGCCGGTGTGGACGGGCGTCGGGTCGACGGGGCGGTCGGCAGGTGAAGGCATGGCGGGGATGCTTGCACGCCGCCGGTGTCGCTCGCGCCGTCGAGGTCTTGGCGCGTCTCGAAACGGGGCATGGGATGATGCGCCGGTCGTCGGCCACGGGGAAAGGAGTGCGGCATGGACGTCGCCATCACCGGTGCGACCGGGATGATCGGGCGCGCGTTGCGAACTGCGCTCGAGGCCGACGGGCACCGCGTGCGCCCGCTCGTCCGCCCGTCGACGAAGGGGAACCGGCAGGACGGCGTCGCGTGGGACCCGGACGGCGCCACCATCGACGTGGCGGGCCTGGAGGGCTGCGACGCCGTCGTCCACCTTGCCGGCGTCTCGCTCGCCGACGGCCGGTGGACGGGCGACCACCGACGCCGGATCGTCGAGAGCCGGGTTCGAGGGACGACGCTCATCGCGGAGGCGGTCGCCCGCCTCGACCCCACGCCCGTGCTCGTCTCGTCGTCGGCCGTCGGGTACTACGGCGACGGCGGCCAGGACGTGCTGACGGAGGAGAGCCCGTCGGGTGAAGGTTTCGTGGCCGACGTATGCCGCCAGTGGGAGGCGGCGACGGCGCCCGCCGTCGAGGCGGGCGCACGCGTCGCGATCATCCGCACCGGTCCCGTGCTCGACCGCCGGGACGGGCTGCTGCCGCGCATGCTGCTGCCGTTCCGTCTCGGGGTCGGCGGTCGGCTGGGGTCCGGGCGGCAGTGGATGGCGTGGATCTCCGTGGACGACCAGGTGCGGGCCATCCGTCATCTCGTCGAGACCGACGACCTTTCCGGGCCGTTCAACCTCACCGCTCCCAACCCCGTCACCAATCGCGAGTTCACGGTCACCCTGGCCAAGGTCCTGCGGCGACCGGCCCTGATGGTGGTGCCGTCGTTCGCCCTGAAGGCCGCCTTCGGCGCCACCAAAGCGCAGGAGACGGTGCTGATCAGCCAGCGTGTCGTCCCGACCCGGTTGGAGACGTCGGGATTCGAGTTCGCCCACCCCGACCTCGAACAGGCACTCCGGGCCGTCCTCGACCGGGAGTAGTCGGCCCGGGCGCTGCCCGGGCCTGGGGAACGCCTCGTCAGCGACCCTTCCACTCCGGCTTGCGCTTCTCGGCGAAGGCCTTCGGTCCTTCCATCACGTCCTCGGTCTGCATCACCTGGGTCATGTACTCGTTGGTCTTCTTCCAGGCCTCCTCCTCCGACAGTTCGTGCGCCTCGCGCACCAGCTGACGGGAGAGGCGGACGGCGACGGGGGCGTTCTCGCAGATGACCTCGGCGAGGGCCACGGCCTCGTCGAGGACGGCGCTGCCGGGGACGATGCGGTTGATGAGGCCGAAGGCGAGCGCCCGCTCGGCGCTGATCGGTTCGCCCGTCATGGCCATCTCCAGAGCCACGGCGAGGGGCACCCGCTTGGGGAGGCGGAAGAGGCCGCCGGCGGCCGCCATGAGGCCCCGCTTCACCTCGGGGATGCCGAAGGTGGCGTGGTCGGCGGCGACGGCGACGTCGCAGGAGAGGAGCAACTCGAACCCGCCGGCGAGGGCCGCGCCGTTGACGGCGGCGATCAGGGGCTTGGTGAACTCGCGGGTCGTGATCCCGCCGAAGCCGCCCTTCGACGTGATCGGGAGTTCGCCCGTGATGAAGGCCTTGAGGTCCATCCCGGAGCAGAACGCCTTCTCGCCGGCGCCGGTGATCACGACCGCCCACAGGTCGTCGTCGGACTCCGCCTCGTCGAGGGCGGCCTCGATCCCCTCGGCCGCCTCCTTGTTCATGGCGTTGCGGGCTTCTTCGCGGTCGATGGTGACGATCAGCACGCGCCCACGGCGCTCGGTCTTGACGCTCACGACGACGGGTCTCCTTCTCAGGGGCTCGGTGCCGGCTTCCCGGCGGGCCGAATCTAGGTGCAGGGGCGGGACACGGGCCACGTGCAACCGAATCCCGGCGTCGAGCGTCTCTGCGAGTGATGATCTCGGGAGTGGAAACCGAGCGAGAGCGTGCGGCGGTGGATGCCGGGCGGATCGACGACCCCCACGAGGGGATCACCGTGCTGTACCGGGAGCGGTACGCCTCCATGGTGCGTCTCGCCTACCTGCTGACCGGGTCGAACGAGGCGGCCGAGGAACTGGTGCAGGACGCCTTCGTGAAGGTGCACCGGCGCTGGGACCGGGCGTACGAGCCCGCCGCCTACCTCCGCACGGCGGTCGTCAACAACTGCCGGTCGTGGCACCGCCGCCGTTTCCTCGAGCGGGACCGGCGGCCCCATGCGGCGCCCGAGGCCGTCGAGCCGTCGGAGCCTGACCACATGTGGGAGGCGCTCGGGGCTCTGCAGCCCCGGCAGCGGGCGGCGCTCGTTCTGAAGTTCTACGAAGACCTCTCCGAGGAGCAGATTGCCAGCGCCCTCGGGTGCCGGCCGGGAACCGTGAAGTCGCTCGTGCACCGGGGACTGGCCGAGCTTCGCAAGGTGGTGGAGCCGTGAACATCGAAGATCGCTTGCGGGAGATGCTCGGCCGCCGGGCCGACGATGCGACACCGTCGCCGTACGCCTGGTCGCGGATCGAGGAGCGCTTGGAGCGACCGCGGTGGCGGAACCCGTGGGTCGTCGCCGGCGCGCTGGCGCCGACGGCAGCGCTCGTGGTCGCCGTGGTGATGGTGGCCGGGCGGGGAGGTGACGGCTCCGAGGACGTGGCCGCCGGACCCGACCCGACGACGGCGACGTCGGCGGTGGACGGCGGTGTCGAGGTGCCCGGTGACGACGCGCTCGGTGTCTTCCCGGCCGTTCTGCGCTCCGACCTCGAAGCGCTCCAGCGCGAGGTCGACGCCGGGCACGACGCCTGGATGCTCGACCCGGAGCAGGTGGCGGCCGCCTACCTGCGCGAGCGGGCGCTCGGGGGGGCGACGATCTCGATCGAAGGGGGCAGCGGTGGGCTCTCGGCTGCACCCGCCGAGGGCGAGCTCCTCGCCGTGTCCGTCGTCGCGGTGTACTCGCACGGCGAGGCGTCGGGAACCCTCCTCCTCCAACGCCTCACCGCCGACAACGAGTCGATCTGGTTCGTCTCGACGGTGGGCAGCGACGAGGTGGAGTTCGCGAATCTCGCCTACGACAGCCATGGGGGCCTCGATGTGACGCTTCGCATGGTCGACGCCGGTGGCGTCGAGGTCGTGGCCGACGCCCCGTACACCGACTGGTCGCGGACGTGGGAGGGAGATTTCGCAGCCGGATCGGAGCCGTCCTTCTCGGCCGACGCGTCAGGCGATCCTCCTCCCGCCGTCGTCCTCGTCCGGGTGCAGTACGAAGGGCCGGACGGGTCGCGGAGCATCGTCGAGGACCTCGTGCTGGCGGGGTCGTCGCAGGGGTCGGAATCGGTGGGTGCCGAGGAACCCGCGGACGAGCCGTGCCGCTCGGATCTCGAGGTGAGGGACGCTTCCGCCGACGAGGCGCTCCGAGCCTGGTTCGCCGAGGTCTACGAGACGACCGACACCATCCACGACCAGGCCGGGCAGCCCCAGGAGTTCGTGATCACGGGCTTCACCGTGACGGGTGACGTGCTGCGCACCGACACGGCCGCCGAGGTCTGCGTGCGCACGACGTGGGCGACCGACCCCGAGCAGGGGAGCGGAGACGCCGTCGGGTACACCGACGACGTCGTGTCGTTGGAGCGCCGGGGCGACGAGTGGGCGGTCGCCGGCGTTCGCCGGTCGACGCTCAAGAACCTCGGAGAGTGGATGACGGCGGAGGTCGCCTTCCTCGACCCGTCCGGCGAGTGCGGCGAGTCAGACGCGGAGTTCAAGCTGCTCCCCGCCGCTGTGGTCGTGGAGGGTGAAGACCCACTCTCGGCCGCCGTCCACACGCTTCTCACCGGTTGGACCCAGGTCGGCGACGAGCCGTTCCGGCACACCCTGCCGCTGCACACCCGTCTCGTCGGCCTCGACGTCGACGAGCAGGGCGTCGCCCACGTCGAACTGTCGGCGCCGGCCGACGACGGCGGCGGGTCGTGCCTGATGAACGCCCGCAAGGAGCAGGTCCGCCGGACGGTGCTGGCGGCCGACCCCTCGGTGGCCGACGTCGTGGTGACCGTCGACGGCCGTCCCCCCGAGGAGTCCTTCCAACCCTGACCCCTCGTGCCCCGGCGTCATCCGGGAATCTGGAGCGAGAGATGGCGTCATGGCGACCAAAACTTGCTCCAGATTCCCGGGCGCCTAGCCTCCTTCGGCGATGAGCGGATTTCCTGAGGACGGGATGGGGCGCGACGACCTGCTCGCCGAGATGCGGCGGCGCAAGGAGGGCGACGCCGACTGGCGGTCGGGGCGCACGTGGAGCCTCGTCTACAAGACGGGCGACGAGGAGATCGGCCGGGTGCTGGAGGAGGCGTCCCTCCTCTACCTCTACGAGAACGCCCTCAACCCCTTTGCCTTCCCGAGCCTCCATCAGTACGAGCGGGAGGTCGTCGAGTGGACGGCCGGCCTCTTGCACGCCCCCGAGGGGTACGGCGGATCGATGAGCTCGGGTGGGACGGAGAGCATCTTCCTCGCCGTCCAGGTCGCGCGCGATCGGGCCCGAAAGGAGCGGAGCGTCGTCAGCGCCCAGATGGTGCTGCCGATCTCGGCGCATCCCGCCTTCCGCAAGGCCGCCCACTACCTCGACGTCGAGGTGGTGGAGGCGCCGCTACGCGACGACCTGCGAGCGGACCCCGACGCTGTGGCCGGCCTGATCACCGACCAGACGGCCCTCGTCGTCGCCTCGGCGCCCTGCTACCCGTACGGTGTGATCGACCCGGTCCCCGAGATCGCCGCGGCCGCCGCCGCCCGGGGCGTCCCATGCCACGTCGACGCCTGCCTCGGCGGATTCGTGCTGCCGTTCTGGGAACGGCTCGGCGAGCCCGTCCCGCCGTGGGACTTTCGGGTCGACGGGGTGATGTCGATCTCGGCCGACGTCCACAAGTACGGGTACGCCGTGAAGGGTGCCTCGACGATCGTCCACCGAGACCGTTCGGGGCAGCAGTACCAGACGTTCCTGGAGACCGACTGGGTGGGCGGGATCTACGGCTCGCTCACGACCGTCGGGACCCGCCCGGCCGGGCCTATCTCAGCGGCGTGGGCCGTCATCCGGCACCTCGGGGTCGACGGCTATCTCCGTCTTACGGAGATCACCCGCGACACGACCCGCACGCTGCGGGAAGGGATCGACGCCATCGACGGCCTCCACGTTCTGGGCGACCCCGACGCCAGCACGTTCGCCTTCGGCTCCGACGTCCACGACGTGGCGGCCGTCGCCGACGTGATGGACGAGCGAGGCTGGCACGTCGACCGCCAGCCCGACTCGCTTCACCTCATCGTGATGCCGGGCCACGCCGCCATCGCCGCCGACTTCCTCACCGACCTCGCCGACGCCGTCGCCACCCACGGCGAGTCGAAGGGCAAGGCAGCCCGCTACTCGTAGCCCTGCCGATCCACACACGATTTGGGGACCGAATTCGGTTGGTACGGTGGCCGGCATGCCGATCAAAGAGGGAATTGTCGGGCCGATCCCGGAGGGACGGGACGAGGAGGAGTACGACCGCCTCCGTCGGCGCGTCATGTGGGCCATGCCGTACGGGCTCTACGTGATCGGATCCCGCGACGGCGACCGGCGCAACGCCATGGCTGCCAACCTCGTCACCCAGGTCTCGTTCGAGCCGAAGTGGGTGGGAGTGGCGATCGAGACGCACGCCGTCACCCACGAGCTCGTCGCTGCCGGCGGCGTCTTCACCGTCAACCTGATCGACCGGGAAGACCGCCCGATCATCCGCAAGTTCACCAAGCCCGTCGACGTCGACCCCGCGGCGTCGACCCTCAACGGGTTCCCGTTCCACGACGGCGTGACCGGCGCGCCCATCCTCGACCAGGCCGTGGCGTTCCTCGAGTGCGAGGTGCGGGAGAAGATCGAGGCCACCTCGCACACGTTCTTCGTGGGCGAGGTCGTCGAGGCCGCGTTCCAGAAGGACGAGGAGACCCCGATCCTCCGCATGGAGGACACCCGCATGTCGTACGGCGGCTGACGGCAGCAACCGTATGACCCGGCGCAGCCTGCTCCTGGCGACCGCCCTCGTGGTGGTCGCCGCTCTGGCGGTCGTCGCACTCGTCACCACGGGCGACGGCGACGGCGACGACGGCGTGACCGCTGGCGACCGGTCGTCACCGACCCAGCCCGGCCGCGTCCGGGGAGACGACCTGCTCCCGACCACGACCGGGCCGCCGAGCTCGACCCCGGAGACCGGCGGGCCGGTTGCGAGCGAAGGTGCCGTCGTCACCACCGGCGCCCTGCTCTCCGTGGCCGTCGACGGCGCGGCCGTGAGCGCCCAAGCGCCCCCGTGCGACGACCTGGTCCCCGCCCTCGACGTCTCCGACTGCCGGGTGGCCGACGGTTCTGGTGGGCGATTTGCCGTCGTCGCCGGCGTGCTTCCCGACGGCGCCCGGCAGGTGAGATTGTTCGCCGCCGCTCCCGGCGGGTTCCGCCCGGTGCTGCGCACCGAACCGATGCCCGCCGACGTCGAGGTGTTCGGGGTTGCGCTGCAGCCGGCGGAGGTGGGAGGCGAACCGGTCGTGGCCGTCGACTACGACTTCAACGGCTCCGGCGCCGTCCACTCGTTCGAAGTGGTCGCCTGGGATCGAGGCGCCGAGGCGCCGGGCGTCGTCGCCTTCGTCGAGGGCCAGGGCCTCGACCGTCTGACCGGTGGCGACGGGCGACTCCGGGTCGTGAGCGCCAACTACGACGACGGGGCGCCGACGTGCTGCCCGCAGCAGGCCGACGTGCGAACCGTCACCCGCTCGGGCCCTGGCCGGTGGAACCTGACCACCGAGACGGTTCCCTTCGCGTCGGCGCCCTAGCCGGGCGATGCCGCCGCCGCCTCGTCGCCGGCCGGCGGCTCGACGGGCTCTGGCCTCGGTGCCGGTGTGCCGCGGACGAGCATCTGCTGGATGCCCGAGGCGAGGAGGCGCCCGTCCTCCGACCAGACGTACGACACGCCGCCGATGAGGCCGTCGCTCCCGAGTGGTGCGTGGGCGTCGATGAGTAGCCACTCGGCCGACGGGTCGAGCCGGTGGAACTGCACGGCGACGTCCATGCTCGGCGCCATGAACCCCATCTCGCCGGTGTACGCCCGGGCGGCGGCCGGCCACATGAACGTGTCGAGGAGGAGGGCGGTGCGGGTGGCTTCGACCCACGGGTCGTCGAACGTCGCCCGTGGCCGGTAGCGGAGCCAGGCCCGGGCCCGAGGTGCGCCCGGCTCACGGGCGAGCCACTCCTCCTGCGTCATCCAGTCGAGGGGGCGGTAGTCGAAGTTCTCCCAGAAACGGTAGAGCGGCTCGCCCTCGGCGAGAAGCTCGCGCAGGTCGGCGAGCCCGTCGACGCCTGGCACGTCGGGGCCGGCGGCGTCGTCGTGACCGAACCCCTCGATCGGCTCTGCCTCGGCGGCTGCCCACACGAGGGCCTCGCACACCGGCGAGCCGTCCTGGGTCATCGACACCCGCATCGACGCCGAGCGCCGGCCCTGGCGCAGGGTCACGACCTCGAGGTCGACGGGGCGGAAATCGGCGACGCCGAGGAAGTGGCAGGCGATGCTGACCGGGCGGGGCAGGCCGCAGTGGGCGCCGGCGGCGCGGAGGAGGATGCCGACGAGGTAGCCGCCGTTGGGACCCCAGATCTCCCAGTCACGCGACAGCTCGGCGCGGTACCGGCCGTCGCTGCCCTTCACCTCGGTGTCGGCGCTCAGATCACCCATGGCGGAAACCGTATCGACCGCCGGGTGATACGAAGGCCGCATTTCGCACGGCGAACTTGGCCTCCGCAGCAGCGCATATCCCTGCACAAGGGGCCAAGAACGGAGGCCGGTCAGGCGGTGGGAAGGCGGGTCAGGCGGTGGGGAGGGTGACGCGGAAGCGGGCGCCGCGGGGGTCGGCGGGCTCGTGCACGATCTCCCCGTCGAGCGCCTTCACGATGCGGGCGCAGATGGCGAGCCCGAGCCCCGTACTGTCGGGGCGCTTCCCGTTGTCGCCGCGCGTGAACGGTTCGAACAGGCTCTCTGTCAGCGAGTCGGGAACGCCCGGCCCGTCGTCCTCCACCCAGATGTCGGTGACGCCGTTGTTCCGGCCCGCGTCGACCACCATCTTCGATCCGCCGTAGCGGTAGGCATTGGTGACGAG
>DATLFW010000082.1:0-12397 GCA_035540775.1 Acidimicrobiia bacterium | reverse complement strand
ATCGGCGTGGTCACCGACTACGCCATCTTCTACTTCTCGGCCTTCCGCCGTGACCTGCGGACGGGGAAGGAGCCGCTCGACGCCGCGCGCCACGCAGCCACCACCATCACGCCGGTGGTCGTCGTGGCCGGGGTCACCGTTGCGGTCGGAACGGCCGCCCTGCTCGTGGCCGAGTTGGAGCTGTTCCAGCGGCTCGGCCCCGGTCTGGCGGTCACGGTGGCGGTCGCCGCGTTGGTCGCGTCGACGTTCGTGCCGGCGGCGATGGCGTGGCTGGGGCGAGGCGTCTTCTGGCCGCGGGGGATCGAGGTGGTCGAAGCGGAGCGGCGCGAGCCGGGATGGCGCCGCCGCCTCGCCCGCGTCGGCGTGAACCGGGCCGTTGCCCTCGTCGTCCTGGCGGTGGGAGTCGGGGGCCTCGTCTACGTGTCGCTTCCCATCGGCGACGCCGACGTCGGTGCCAACCTCATCGAAGACGTGCCGACCGGACACGAGGTCGAACGGGCGGCCGAAGCCGCCGCCACCGGATTCGTCCCCGGCATCGTCGCTCCCGGCGAGGTCCTGGTGAGCGCACCAGGGATCGGTCGGGACGGCGCCGCCCTCGACCGGCTCGGCAGCCTGATCGGCGAGGAGCCGGGGATTGCTGCTGTGCTCGGGCCGGGGCGCCTTCCGGCCGGCGAGGATCCAGGCCTCTTCGTGTCACCCGAGGGGAACGTGGCGCGTTACGCCGTCTTCCTCGCCGACCCGCCGTACTCGGCCGATGCCATCGACCGCATGGAGGCCCTCCGAGAGCGTCTGCCCGGACTGGTGGAGGCGGCCGGGTTCCCGGATGCCGAGGTGGCGGTGGCGGGCGACACCATGCTCGCCCAGGAGATCGTCTCGACGGCCGAGGACGACCTCATCCGCATCGCCATCGCCACCGTGGTGATCGACCTCTTGCTGCTCGCGCTCTTCCTTCGGTCGCTCGTGATCCCCGTCGTCCTGCTGGCGCTGAGCGCTCTCGGAGTCCTCGTCGCCGTGGCGACGACCTCGTGGGTGTTCACGACGTTCCTCGGATACGACGGGCTCACCTTCTACGTCCCGTTCGCCGTCGCCGTGCTCCTCGTCGCCTTCGGGAGTGACTACAACATCTTCGTGGTGGCGCGGATCTGGAGCGAGGCCCGCCATCGCGACCTGCGGGAGGCGATCGTCGAAGGCGGTTCCCAGGCCGGGTCGGCGATCGCGGCCGCCGGGACCGTGCTCGCTGCGAGCTTCGCCATGCTGGCCCTCGTCCCGATCGGCGCCTTCCGCCAGTTCGCCCTCGGCATGGCGGTCGGCGTGCTCGTCGACACGTTCTTCATCCGGACCGTCCTGCTGCCAGCGGCCATCGCCCTCCTGGGGCGGTGGAGCGCCTGGCCGGGACGCGATCTCGAGCCCGCCGAGGTCGTCAGCCAGCCCACCGAGGAGCCAGTTCCTCCCGCAGTTCGCGTTTGAGGATCTTCCCCTGCGGGTTGCGGGGGAGCGGCTCGGGCCGGAGGTCGATGTAGCGGGGAACCTTGAAGTCGGCCAGGCGGGCGCGAACCCACTCCTGGAGCTCCTCGACCGTCACGTCGCCCGTCACCTGGACGGCGGCGCCCACTTCCTCGCCGAGGACCTTGTGGGGCACCCCGAACACGGCGGCGTCGCTCACGGCCGGGTGCTCGTAGAGGACGGACTCGACCTCCACGCAGTAGACGTTCTCGCCCCCGCGGATCACCATGTCCTTGGCGCGGTCGACGATGTAGATGAACCCCTCCTCGTCGAGGCGAGCCACGTCGCCGGTGTGGAGCCAGCCGTCGGTGATGGTCTCCGCCGTGGCGTCGGGCCGGTTCCAGTACCCCTTCACGACGTTGGGCCCCTTGATCCAGAGTTCGCCGACCTCGCCGATCGGAAGCGTCTCGCCGTCGGCGCCGACGACCTTGACGTCGCAGACCGGGACGGCCGGGCCGACGCTCTCGGGCTTGCGGACGTAGTCGTCGCCGGTGTTCATCGAGGTCACCGAGGACGTCTCGGTGAGGCCGTAGCCGTTGCCGGGCGACACCTTGGGGAAGCGCTCGCGAATGAGGCGGACGAGTTCGGGGGCGGCGGGGGCGCCGCCGTAGCTGACCGAGCGGACGCTGCTCGTGTCGTACCGGTCGAAGTCGGGGTGTTCGACGACCTGCCAGGCCATGGCCGGGACGCCGCCGAAGATCGTCACCCGCTCGCGCTCGATCAGTTCGAGGGCGCGGGTGGCGTCCCACTTGTGCATCATCACCAGCTTGCCGCCGGCGGCGGTGTTCGAGACGAGGACGGAGTGGCAGCCGGTGGCGTGGAAGAGCGGGACCGAGAGCAAGTAGGCGTTCTGGGTCGGGGGGCGCTCTTGGTCCTCGCCCCCTTCGTCGATGAGGGCGCCGCCGCCCCGGGCCGACTGGCGGCTGCTGACGAAGAACAGGCTCATGAGGTTGGTGCAGATGTTGCGGTGGGTGCCGAGTGCCCCCTTGGGGCGACCGGTCGTGCCCGAGGTGTAGAAGATGGTGGCGTCGTCCTCGGGGTCGATCTCGACGTCGGGGAGCGCGGCGTCGGTGGGGACGTCGCCCACCACGTCCTCGTAGCGGAGCCAGCCGGCGTCGGGCTCACCTTCGGCCCGCACGACGATCAAGGTGCGGTCGCCGGTCTTGAGGTCGACCTCACGCAGCCGTTCCATACGCTCCTCGTCGGCGAAGACGACGGTGGTGCCGGAGTCGTCGAGGCCGAACTGGAGCTCGTCGGCGGCCCACCAGGCGTTGAGGGGGACGACGACGGCTCCGGCGGCGGCGGCCGCCCAGAACGCCGCCACCCACTCGGGGAAGTTCCGCATGACGATGGCGACCCGGTCGCCCTTCTCCACCCCGAAGCGCTCGACGAGGACCCGGGCGAGGTGGGCGGCTTGGCGAAAGTGCTCCTCGAAACTGATGCGATCGTCTTCGTAGACGAGGAAGTCGGCGTCGCCGTGCCCGCGGCTGAGTTCGAGGACGTCGCGCAGCGAGGCCGGGGTGTTCTTCCAGACCCGGGTCGGCACGCCCCGGATCTCGATCGTCTCCATCTCGAACATCTGCCCCGGCGCGGTCAGCATCTCGGTGGCTTCCTGGATCGACATCGTCATGTGCGGCGACTCCCACGCTCCGTCGTTCGGCGGTCCACATGATGGTTTACGCGGCATCCGTCAGGGGAAGTCTTGGGGCAGTTCTTCGGCGCCGCCCCCCGGTGGTGTCCGAAGACAACCGCCCGGGGCCGTCGGGAAGCCCGCCGCACCACCCGGCGGCCTCGGGCGTACCCGAGGTCTTTCGTGTCTTTGGGGGACTTCACCGTGTCAGGGACGGTCAGCGCCCCCAAGACGGCGAGAAGTCTGCTCGACGAGGGCGTGGTAGAGGGTCGTCTGGGCTTCCTGGATGCGGTGCACCGACGACGACAGCACCACGAAGAGGTGGTCGAGCGCACCGCACTCCGCCATGCGTCCCCCCTCGTTCCCGGCGAACCCGACGGTGACCAACCCCCGCCGCTTCGCCTCCTCCAGGGCCGTCACCACGTTCGCCGAGTTCCCGCTGGTCGACAGCCCGACGGCGACGTCGCCGGCCTGGGCCATCCCGGCGAGGGGACGGGCGAACACCACCTCGATCCCGACGTCGTTGGCGAGGGCCGTCGTGACGGCGACGTCGGCGCTGAGCGAGACGGCCGCCCCCGACGGCGCGCCGCCGGGGGGACGGAGGAGCGCTTCCGCCAGGGCGTCGGCGTCGGTACTGCTGCCGCCGTTGCCGAACGTCCACACGGTGCTGCCCGCGTCGAGCGCCGACCCGACCTCCGCCGCGCACCGATCGAGGTCGTTCGCCAGGCCCTCGAGCATCCGCTCGCGCAGCGATGCGATCTCCTCCGCCTTCTCGCGTGACGACTGGGCGGCGTCGGCGAGCAACGCCGCTCCATCGCCGTCGTCGTCACCGTCGCCCACTCCGTCGCCCTCGGCGAGGAACGGATAGAGGGCGTCGAGGTCCGACGCGCCCTCGCCCGCCCCTCGATGATCGAGGAAGACGTGGGCCAACTCCCACAGCAGGTGGTAGAGGGTGACGTGCATCTCGCGTACGACGAGGCGGTCGTCGCTCGGGACAGCGAAGGCGTGATCGGCCCCGTCCGGATGGGCGTCGCCGCACAGGGCGACGGTGAGCGCCCCTTTGCTGCCCGCCGTTGCGAGCGCGCCGGCGTCGGCGCCAGCGAGCGTGCCGTGGGAGATGCCGACCAGGACGTCGTCCGGCCGGGCGAGCGTCGCGACGGCATCGGCGCCCGTTGCGACGGCCGGCACCGCTCGCTTGCCGACGATCACCGGGTGGACGAACTCGACCGCGACGTGCCGGGCGTCGGGGCCGGCACTCCCGCTGCCGACGACGAGGAGACGACCGCCGGTCCGGAACCGTTGCGCCATGGCACGTGCGGCCTGCGCAACGGCCTCGCTCTGACTCGCCACCCACGCACCCGCGGCTCGGCGTGCCGCCTGGGCGCTCATCGGTCCACCAGGCCAGCGGCATCGCGGGCGGCGGCCACCGCCGCCTGTCCCAGGCTGATGCCGCCGTCGTTCGGCGGAACGCGCGAGTGCGTCAGCACTCGAAGTCCCTCGCGTTGAAGCCGCCCCGACAATTCGGCGGTGAAGAAGGCGTTCTGGAAGACGCCACCCGACAGAGCGACCGTCGTCAATCCCGACTCGCCCGCCACCGCCGCGCAGGTCCGCGCCACCGCGTCCGCCAGGCCGCGATGGAAGCGGGTGGCGACCGCGATGGGACCGGCGCCCGCCTGCAGGTCGTCGACCACGGCGGCCACCAGGTCGGACGCCGGCATCACGAGGGGGCTCCCCGGCCCGCCCGGGCGGGCGGCGTCGCGCACCTCGTAGGCGCCCTCGACGCCCGGGTCGACCCGCTGTTCGAGTTCGACGGCCGCCTGTCCCTCGTAGGTCACGGCGTCGCGGACCCCGGCGAGGGCGGCAACGGCGTCGAAGAGTCGGCCGACGCTCGACGTCGCCGGTGCGTTCAGCCCCGCTCGGGCCGCCTCGACCAATCGAGCCCACCGCTCGGCGTTCCGCGCCGCCACGTCGAGGCCCCCACCGTCGCCGAGGCCGAGTCGGTCGAGCCAGGCGGCCGCCATCCGCCACGGCTCCCGGATGGCGGCCGTTCCCCCTGGCATGACCACCGTCTCGAGATGCGCTGCCCGCTCGAACCGGGCGAGGTCGGCGACGAGGATCTCGCCGCCCCATACCGTGCCGTCGAGCCCGTATCCCGTTCCGTCGAAGGCGACCCCGATGACGGGGCCTTCCTCGCCACGGTCCGCGAGACACGACGCGACGTGGGCGTGGTGGTGCTGGACCCCGACGAGCGGCAGATCCGACTCGATCGCCCACGCCGTCGAGCGGTAGTCGGGATGGAGATCGTGCGCGACGACGGCGGGATCGACCCCGAGAATGCGGGTGAAGTGCTCGACGCCCCCGGTGAACGCCTCGAAGACCTCGAGGTGGTCGAGGTCGCCGATGTGGTGCGAGAGGAAGGCGTCGGCGCCGCGGACGAGACAGAACGTGTGCTTGAGTTCGGCGCCACATCCCAGGACGGGCCGGGGTGCCGTCGTCGCCAGCCGCACGGGCGCAGGCGCCAGTCCGCGGGAGCGCCGCAGCCACACGGTCCGGCCGCCCAGGCGGCGTGCGACCGAATCGTCGGTGCGGATGTGGATGGGGCGGTCGTGGACGAGGAAGGCGTCGGCGATCCCGGCCAGCCGGGTGAATGCGTCGTCGTCGCGGTACGCGATCGGCTCGTCGGACTGGTTGCCGCTCGTCATGACGAGCGGGCCCCCGAACTCCTCCAGGAGGAGGTGGTGGAGGGGGGTGTACGGGAGCATCAGCCCGAGCGACCGGTTGCCAGGAGCCACCGTCGAAGCGACGCGCTGGGAAGCGCCGCCTCCGGTGCGTGCCCGTCGCTCCATCACGACGATCGGCCGGGCCGGCGACGTCAACAACGTCTCCTCGTCGTCGGACATCTCGCACCACTGCCGCGCCGCCGCCACGTCGGGCACCATGACGGCGAACGGCTTCTCGTCGCGGTGCTTGCGCCCCCGCAATCGCGCCACGGCCGTCTCGGAGCAGGCGTCGACGGCGAGGTGGTAGCCGCCCAGCCCCTTCACGGCGACGATGCCGCCGTCGTCGAGGACGCCGGCCGCCGCGGCCAGGGGGTCCTCCGCGAACCCCTCGCCCTCGGCGTCGAACAGCATCAGGCGGGGGCCGCAACCTGCGCAGCAGACGGGCTGTGCGTGGAACCGGCGGTCGGACGGGTCGTCGTACTCCGCCCGGCACGCGTCGCACATCTCGAACCCAGCCATGGTCGTGTTGGGCCGGTCGTACGGCACGTCGAGGGTGATCGTGAAACGGGGACCGCAGTTCGTGCAGTTGGTGAACGGGTAGCGGTACCGGCGGTCGGCGGGGTCGGCGATCTCGGCAAGGCAGTCGTCGCAGGTGGCGGCGTCGGGAACGACGGCCACCTGACGGGCCCCGGCGGCGTCGCTGGCGACGATTGCGAAACCGGGCTCGCCCGTCGGCTCGATCTCGGCGGTCGTCACGGAATCCACCACCGCCAGCGGCGGCGCCTCGGCGCGTACGGCCCGCACGAACTCGTCGAGGGCGTGCTCGGCTCCTTCGACCTCGACGAGCACACCGGCGGTGTCGTTGCGGACGCTGCCGGCGAGTCCGAGACGGTGGGCGAGGCCGTGGACGAACGGGCGGAAGCCCACCCCTTGGACCGATCCCTCGACGCGGATGCGCAGGCGACGCGCGGTCGGGGGTGCGCTGCGGATGGCCGGTTTGGCCATCGGAATCCTCTCCTCGGGGGCCGCGGGCGATCCTACCGGCCCAACTCCTGTTTGAAACGGGGTGACCGCGGGCACGCGCCCATCGGGAAGAGGCGGTGCCCCGGGCGGCCCAGCGCGAGGCGCCGTACGCTGTCCGTGTGCCTCGAGGAGGCTGCCATGGCGCTGCAGGAGTCGCCCTTCAAGATCGACGAACTGCACATCCTCTGGACGTCGGAGGGGATGAGTTGCGACGGCGACTCGGTGTCCATGACGGCCGGCACCCAACCCCGCATCGAGGACATCGTCCTCGGCCTCATCCCGGGGCTTCCGAAGGTGCACGTCCACAACAAGGTGCTCGACCCCTCGCTCGGCGGTGAGGACTTCCTCCGTCCCTTCCGTCAAGCTGCCAACGACGAACTCGACGCCCCATTCATCCTCGTGGTCGAGGGATCCATTCCCAACGAGAACATCAACGGCGACGGATACTGGACGTCGATGGGCAATCACCCGGAGACGGGCGAGCCGATGACGTTCAACGAGTGGATCGACGTCCTCGCCCCGAAGGCGTGGGCAGTGGTGGCGGCGGGCACGTGCGCCACCTACGGCGGGATCCACGCCATGGCGGGTAACCCGACGGGCTGTATGGGGCTCACCGACTACCTGGGAGCCGACTTCCGCGCCCAGTCGGGTCTCCCGATCGTCAACGTCCCGGGCTGTCCGATCCAGCCCGACAACTTCATGGAGACGATGGCCTGGCTGCTGTTCCACGCCGCCGGGGTCGCCCCACCGATCCCCCTCGACGAGCAGTTCCGCCCGACCTGGCTGTTCGGCAAGACCGTCCACGAGGGGTGCTCGCGGGGCTCCTACTACGAGCAGGGCGACTTCGCGCTCGACTACAACTCACCTCGCTGCCAGGTCAAGGTCGGGTGCTGGGGCCCGGTCGTCAACTGCAACGTCACCAAGCGGGGGTGGATGAAGGGGATCGGCGGCTGCCCCAACGTCGGCGGCATCTGCATCGCCTGCACGATGCCCGGCTTCCCCGACAAGTTCATGCCGTTCATGGACGAGCCGCCGGGATCGTCGATCTCCACCATGCTCATCACCCCCTACGGCCGCTTCATCCGGCTCCTCCGGAGCGTGACCAACAAGACCGCCAACGAGGAGCCGAAGTGGCATCACAACAAGGAGGTCCTCACTACGGGCTACTCCCCGCGGTGGACCCCCAATTGACCCGCCCGGGCGAGGGCGGCTGACCGCACGGACGAAGACGCGGAGGAGGCGGCGTGGCGCAGACGACGACCGACCGGCAGCTGGTCGAGATGAACTGGGACCCGATCACGCGGATCATCGGGAACCTGGGCATCTACACCAAGATCGACTTCGCCAACCGGGAGGTCGTCGAGTGCAAGAGCACCTCGTCGATCTTCCGGGGCTACTCGGTCTTCATGAAGGGGAAGGACCCCCGCGACGCCGGGTTCATCACCACCCGCATCTGCGGCATCTGCGGCGACAACCACACGACGTGCTCGGTCTACGCGCAGCACATGGCGTACGGGATCAAGCCGCCCCCGATCGCCGAATGGATCATCAACCTCGGCGAGGCGGCGGAGTACCTCTTCGACCACACGATCTTCCAGGACAACCTCGTCTTCGTCGACTTCTGCGAGAAGATGGTCGCCGAGACCAATCCCGGGATGCTGGAGCAGGCCCGCAACACCGAGGCCCCCAACGCCCACATCCACGGCTTCCGCACGATCGCCGACATCATGGCGTCGTTCAATCCCTTCGAGGGCCGGACCTACCGTGAAGCCCTCGAGATGAGCCGCACCACCCGGGAGATGTTCTGCATCATGGAGGGCCGCCACGTGCACCCCTCCACGATCTACCCGGGCGGCGTCGGCACCGTCGCCACCCCCGAGATCTTCACCGACTACCTGTCGCGGCTGCTCCAGGTCACCGACTTCCTGAAGCGGCTCGTCCCCATGAACGACGACGTCTTCGACTTCTTCTACGAAGCGTTGCCGGGATACGAGCAGGTCGGGAATCGCCGGATCATGCTCGGCTGCTGGGGCTCGTTCCAGGACCCCGACTCGTGCGACTACCGCTACGAGACGATGGACGACTGGGGCCGGAACATGTACGTCACCCCCGGCATCGTCCTCGACGGTGAGTTGATCACGACGAGTCTCGTCGACATCAACGTGGGGATGCGGATCCTTCTCGGGTCGTCGTACTACGACGACTGGGCGAACGAGGAGACCTTCGTCGAGCGCGACCCGCTCGGAAATCCCATCGACCAGCGGCACCCCTGGAACCAGACGACGATTCCGAAGCCGCAAAAGCGCGATCTCGACGGCGGCAACTACTCGTGGGTGGTGAGCCCCCGGTGGTACCAGCAGGAGACGGGGGAGTACCTCGCCCTCGACACCGGCGGCGGTCCCCTCGCTCGCCTCTGGGCCACGGCCCTCGCCAACATGGTCGACACGCCGTACGTGAAGTCGACCGGGCACTCGGTCACCATCGACCTGCCGAAGACCGAGAACTTCGGCGACATGCGGCTCGAGTGGAAGATCCCGCAGTGGTCGAACACCATCGAGCGCAACCGGGCTCGCGCCTACTTCCTCGCCTACGCCGCCGGAATGGCGTACCACTTCGCCGAGAAGGGGATGGTCGAGGTGATGAAGGGGCACACGAAGACGTTCGAGGACTTCGCCGTGCCCGACGAGGCGATCGGGGTCGGTTTCCACGAGGCCGTGCGCGGCGTGCTCTCCCACCACCTGGTGATCCGCGACCGCAAGATCGCCAACTACCAGCCGTACCCGCCGACACCGTGGAACGCGAGCCCGCGTGACTCCTTCGGCACGCCCGGCCCCTACGAGGACGCCGTCCAGGGCCTCCCGATCTTCGAGGAGAACGGGCCCGACGACTTCAAGGGCATCGACATCATGCGGACCGTCCGCAGCTTCGACCCCTGCCTTCCATGCGGCGTGCACATGTTCCTCGGCAAGGGCAAGACGCTGCGGCGCGTGCACTCGCCGGTGATGGGGGCGCAGGAGTGACGGCCGTCCGCCTCGACGACGACTCGGTCCGCGAGACCATGGCGTCGGTCGAGGCGTGCCTCGAGCGGCTCGAGGCGCTCCCGGCCGACCAGGCCGAGGCGGCCATCGAAGGGGTGGAGTCCGTCGTGCGCGTCTACGCCGAGGCACTCGGCCGCGCCGTCGAGTTGGCCGAGGCGGCGGCGCCGGGCATCGGCGAGCGTCTGACCGAGGACCCGCTCCTGCGCGAGCTGTTCTCCCTCCACGGGATCGGTACCGATCCAGAGCCGGAGCCGGACGCGCCAGAGGCGTTCATTCCGCTCGAGTCGATCCGTCGCCGGACGCACGAGGCGGCCGCCACCACCGCCGCTTCGCCCGAGCGCTGCGATCTCTGTAGCGAGGCGATTCCGGACGAGCACCGCCATCTCGTGGAGGCCGCGACGGGGGAGATCGCCTGCGCCTGCCGGGCCTGCGCCCTCCTCTTCGACGGCACCGCGACCGGGCGGTACCGCGTCGTCGGCGAACGGCGGGCGCCCGTCGACGCCGACCTCGACAGCCCCGAGTGGCGCCGGCTCGGCGTCCCCGTCGGCCTCGCCTTCTTCGTCCCCGGGGCGCCGGGTGACGACGTGCGAGCCGTCTTCCCGAGTCCAGCCGGGCCGACGGAGGCCGAAGTGGAACCGGCCGACTGGGCAGCCGTGGTCGCTCGTCACCCGGAGCTCGCCTCCCTGGAGCCGGGGGTCGAGGCCGTTCTCGTCCACCGGCTCCGCGACGCCCGGGAGTGCTGGATCCTCCCCGTCGACGACTGCTACCGCCTGGTGGGGTTGTTCCGCCAGCGCTGGAGCGGTTTCACCGGCGGCGACGACGTGTGGCGGGAACTGGGTGCGTTCTTCGACGACCTGCGGGCCGTGGCCTGCATCGGAGGTGGATGACCATGGACCGAGCGCGTGACGGCAACCTGCGCGTTGGCGAGCCCGACATCGAGCCCGACACCCCGTCGCACACGACCGGCACCCGGCAGGGCAACGCCAACGGGTCGTACCGGCGCCAGCAGGGCCACCTGCCCGACGACCGCTCCAACGCCCGTCGCTCGACGGGGATCGGTCCCAAGCACCGCAACCCTGTCGTGCCGGGTGCTCCCAACATCTCGCCGCCCTAGCGTCAGGAGGACGCCCGCATGAAGAGACTGATGATGCTGCTGTTGGCGGGCATGACCGTCGCCTTCCTCGTGAAGGAGAAGCCCGCCATCGTCCGGTACCTGAAGATCGAGCGGATGTGACCGACGGGGAGGCCGCCATGCGCATCACCGGGACGCTCCACGACGACCACGAGGAAGTGCTCGACCTGCTGGGTCGGGTCGAGCGGGGCGAGACGGCGCCCGACCCCGACACCGTCGCCAGCATCGTGCGCGAGCTGTCGGTGCACGCGGCGGCGGAGGAGACGACGGTGTATCCGTTCGCGGAGCGCGTCATCCCGAACGGGCGGACGACCGTCGAGCTGCACCGGAAGGAGCACCAACTCGTGAAGGACCTGCTCGTCGACGTCGAGAAGGCGTCGCCGACGGACCTCGTCCCCCTGATCGGCGCCCTCGCCGCCTACGTCCGGGCGCACGTCGAGCACGAGGAGACGAAGCTCTTCGCGAAGCTCGAGCAGTACGCCACCCCAGAGCAACTCGAAGAGGTCGGTGCCGCGTTCGACGCGGCCAAGAAGACCGCCCCAACACACCCGCACCCGCACGCGCCGAGGCGGCCTCCGGCCAACGTCGTCGCCAATCGGGCGGCCGTATTCCTCGACCGCATGCGGGACCTGGTCGGGTCTCGACGGTGACCGTCCCGGCGCCCGACGTGCGGCCGGGCGCCCGGGCGGGCGACGGCGACATCTTCGCTGCCGTCCGGGGCGTCGCCGACGCCGTTCTCTACGAGGGGTACTCCCTCTACCCGTATCGCGCCTCGGCGCCGAAGAACCTCATGCGTTGGCAGTTCGGCGTCCTGGTGCCGCCCGACTACCAGGACACCGCCGAACCGTCGTCGCAGCTCACCGAGTGCGTCGTCGAGGGTGACGACGACACCCGGATGCGGTTGGCGGTCCGCTTCCTCCACCTCCAGGCGCGCACCGTCGAGGCACGCGGCGGCGATGGCGCCTTCGTCACGGCCGAGCGACTCGACACCGACGACGGCGAAGCGATTTCGTGGGACGAGGGCGTCGAGCACGTCGTCGAACTGGAGGCCCGTCTCGGCGACCTGCTCGCCGCTGCGCAGACGGAGGCGTTCTGCGTGGAGGGGAGCCGGGAGGAAGAGACGCTGCGGCACGGCGGGGCCGAGGTGGGGCGCTTCGTGCGTGTCCGCCACCCGCTCGACGGGGTGGTCGAGATGTCGGCGCGCCGTGCCGCCGCCGACCGTCCCGCGTTCGTGGTGCGCGTCGTCGTCGAGAACCGGACGCCGTGGGAACGGCCGGGCGTGCCGCGGAGCGAGGCCATGCAGGCGTCGTTCGTCGGCGTCCACACGATGATGGCGGTCGAGGACGGTGCC
>DATLFW010000081.1:0-2120 GCA_035540775.1 Acidimicrobiia bacterium | reverse complement strand
GGTCGACGCCCCGCACTCCGGCCTCGACCGCCAGCACGACGAACGGCAGCGCCACGAACGCCTGCGCCAGCACGGTCGCCCAGAGGGTGAAGGGAAGGACGACGCCGATCGCCTCCAGGGCGTCTCCGAGCACCCCCCGCCGGCCGAAGGCGAGCAACAAGGCGAGCCCGGCCACCACCGGTGGCAACGCCAGGGGGAGCAGCGCCAGCGCCCGGACGATCCCCCGTCCCCGGAAGCGCCCTCGAGCGAGGACCCACCCCAACGGCACCCCGAAGAACATGGCCAGGACGGTCGCCGCCGTCGAGCTCACCAGCGACAGCCGCAGCGCCGTCCAGAGACCGGCATCGTCGGCGACCCCGGCGAGATCCGACCACGGCGCCCGCACGACGAGGGCCACACCGGGGACGGCGACGAATGCGCAACCGGCCACGGCGGGTATCAGGAGCGCAACGGGAAGTGAGGCCCGTGCGCGGTCAGGGTGCCGCTTCGAGACGATGGCCAAAACTATCCACCATCCCCGCCCGACGGAGGTCGACGACCTCGTCCCCCACCGCCCGCCGGAGCGCCGCGCCCCGGAATCGGTCGAGATGTGGGCGGTGGTCGCCGCCGCCGTGGCCCTCGTCGTGGCCCTCTTCGTCGTCCCGGCCGCTGTCGGCGGCGATGTTGAGCTGGGCGACGGCGGGCTGACCGCTGTCGAGGGCGATCTCGCCTGGGCCGCCGATCTCGGCGTGGAGGCCGAACCGATCCTGGCCGGGCACGACACCGTGGTGGTCGGCCGTGATCCGACCGCCGTGACCGGAACCACCGCCGTGCGCGCACTCCACGCCGACACGGGGGCCGAACGCTGGTCGACCGACTTCGACGGGCGGGGCGCCGTCCCGCTCCACATCGGCCTCGACACGGTGCTCGTGCGCAGCGCGAACTCGATCGCCGTGCTCGACCTCGACACGGGGCAGGTGATGTGGGACCGCGTCTACGCCCCCGACCGCCCCGACCCGGCCGTCGCCGAGGGCGTCGTCCTCATGGGCGGCGACGAACTCATGGCCGTCGAACTCGGTGAGGGTGAGCCACTCTGGCGCCGCGACTTCCCGACGAGCCAGCGGCCGACGGTCGCCGACACCGTCGCCTTCGTGGCGGCGCCCGGCGCCGTCCGGGCCGTCGAACTGGAAGGCGGGACCGAGTTGTGGGCGGCGCCCCTCGACAGCCCGTCCGACCTCGGGGCCCCGGCCGTCGTCGCCGGCGACCTCGTCGTGGTGGCCAATCGCACCGGCGACGTCGTCGCCTTCGACCGTTCGACAGGCGAACGGCGCTGGGCCGTCTTCACCCAGACCGGCGACCCGGTCGTCTCGCTGTTCACCGTCGACAGCATCGTGATCGCGGGGGGTCGCTCCGGCACGGTGTCCGCCTTCACCGCCTCGACCGGAGCCCGCCTCTGGGACCTGGCGACCGACGTCGACCTGTCGGATCCCCAAGCCATCCAGTCGGTGACCGGGACGGTCGTCGTCGGCGGTCCCGACTCGGGCGAGCTCGTGGTCGCCGACCTCGACACCGGTGAACGGCTGTGGGCGATCGACGGCGAAGTCACGGCACCGCCGGTCGCCACGGGCAGCACGGTGTTCGCCGCCGTCGAGGGTGGATTCGGGATCACGCCCGACGATCTCGTCGCCTTCGACCTCGCCACCGGCGAGCGGCAGTGGGTCGAGGCGCTCTCGCACCGCGACACGGGTCAAATCCTCCCGTGGGACGACGGGATTCTCGTGACGTCGGCCGACGGCCAGGACCGACCGGTCCGCCTCAGCGCCTTCTCCTGACCGGTTCGAAGCCGCCCGCTTCGAGCACCCGGGCGGCTCGATCGGACCGAAGCATCGCCACGAACCGTTCCGCCGCCTCCTGGTTGGGCGCCCCTCGCACCACCGCCGCGGCGTAGGTCGTCGCGGCATCGAGGGGCTCCCCGACGACCCGCAGCCGGTCGTCGACGCGGGCATCGGTGACGTAGACGATCCCCGCGTCCGCTTCTCCCAGCGCCACCTTCGCCGCCACCGCCTTCACGTCGGCCTCGTCGGAGACCACATTCGCCTCGACGCCACGCCGGATCCCTGCGTCTTCGAGCGCCGCCCGCG
>DATLFW010000080.1:0-2731 GCA_035540775.1 Acidimicrobiia bacterium | reverse complement strand
GCCCTGCGGCGCGGGACCGCCGCCCCCGCGTCACGGAGGCGGGCGCGGCACTGTGCGGCCAGGTGATGGGCCCCCATACGTTCGAAGCGCGCCATCGCCTCCCGCAGCCAGCCGGTGGGATCACCCCACCCGTCGCGAAGGGCAGCGGGGGAGACCAGGAGGTGGACCAGGGGACGGCGGAAACCGCCGTCGGCCGGGCTCAACAGGTGGTCAGCCTCGGCGAATCGCGCTTCCGCACGGGCTGCGTCGCCCGCCGAACCGACCGCCACTGCTTCGGCCGCGACGAGCATGTGGCGACTCACCGGGGTGTCGAACGGCAGCGCGGCTGCTTCGGCGCGTTCGGCGGCACCGTCACCGAGAAGCGTATGTACGAGCGCCCAGAGGCCGGGAACGGGCAGCACACCGGACGGCCGCTCCCGGATGATCGCCATGGCGCGGTCGAGTTCCGCGGCAGCCGCTTCGAGATCGCCAGCACCAATGTGGAAGATCGAAAGGGCGTTCCCGGCGATGCCCGCGGTCACGTAGTCGACGTCCTGCCCCGTTGCTCGCGCCTGTGCGATCGCCGCCTGCATGGCGCCTCGGTCACCGCGCCGGGCGTGCACCATCGCCTTCACGCAAGAGGCCATCGCCGCCGTCGAGAGCCGCAGACGCTCCGACACGTCACCGCAGCGAATCGCCGCGGCCATGGCCTCGTCGAGCTCGCCCCTCTCGTCGTGAACTGCGGCCAATTGAAGATCGACCACGGCGACGGTGGCCAGGGCGCCGAGCATGGAGGCTTCGTCACGCGCTTGTCGGAGGCGTTCGAGGCCGAGGCTTCCGAAGAGGTCGATCGTCCCGAGTTCTTGGAGGGCCCGAACCCGCCACAGCGCCAACCCCGCCGAGGAGGCGGTGTCGAACGCTTCCCGGAAGAGCCGTTCCGCCTCGTCGACGTCGCGGCCTCGCTCGATCCTTCCCAAGACCTCGAGCGCCTCGCACTGCACGCTCGCCAATTCGGCCGTGCGCGCCTCGTCGAGGGCCAGCCGGGCATGCACCGACGCGACGTCGTGGTCTTCCCGGCCCATCGCTGCCAGCGCCGCGAGCGAGTGAGCCCTGGCCGCGTGTTCGTTTCCCGGATGGAGGCGCAGCACCGCTTCGGCCCGTGCCACGGCTTCCGACCACCGCCCGGCGGCGACATCGGCCGCCCCGAGGAGGAGCAGGACGTGTGCGCGGTCCCGCTCGTCCGTCGTGCGATCGACAAGCTCGACGCCGACGGTCGTCGCCTGCTCGGTCCGGCCCGAAAGCACTGCCGCCTCGAGCCGAACGAGTTGGACGTCGTCGAGGAACTCGGGAACGCCGAGCGACGCTGCTCGTTCGGCCAAGTCGTCGGCGGTGGCAAGCGCCCCCCGCTCGAGCGCAGCTCGTGCCTCTTGGAGGAGGAGGCGAGCACCCCGGTCGAGCTGGCTGGCGCGAATGGCGAGGTCGGCGACCACCATCCGATCGTCTCCGCCGCGCACGTCGTCGGGATGTTCGATGAGCATGAGCAACCGCTCGGCGAGCAGGGTGAGTTCGGCCGGTGGGGCCGAGGCGAGAACGGCGTCACGCGTCAGTGCGTGGCGAAACCGGAACGACCGACCCTCGACCGCCAACAACTGGTCAGCAACCGCACGCCGCAACGCAGCGGCAGCGTCGTCCTCGGACATCGACACGGCGGCAGCGGCGAGCCGCCAGTCGGAACTCGGTCCCAGCAACGCGAAGGCAACCAGCAGGAGGCGCGATGCGTCAGCCCGCTCCGCGAGGCGACGCTCCACCGACGCGATGACCGAGCCGGGAACGGTTGCGGCGACCGTCTCCCACCCTGCCGCCGCAGCGGTAGCAACGAGCTCCTCGACCAGGAGCGGAATCCCCTCGCTTCTCGCCACCAGATGCTGTAGGACCTCGGCTGGGATCTCGCCCCCAGCGGTGCACGCCTTCGCCATGTCGACCACCTGCTGACCCGTCAGCGGGCCGAGCTGGATCTCCTCCGCCGTCCGTCGGCCGACCAACGACGCGGCGACGTCGGCGCCCACGCCAGCTTCGCCCTCTCGCACGGTCGCGATGACGAGGGCGGGCAGCGAATGCACGTTGTCGGCCAGGTACTCGAAGGCCTCGGCGGTCTCCGGATCTGCCCATTGCAGGTCCTCGACGATCAGGGTGGCCGTCTGCTCCCCTCCCAGCCAGCGGAGCAGGCGCAGGGTCGCTTCGCCGACCACAAGGGCCGACTCCGGGTGCACACTGCCTTCGGCCCAATCGGGCACCAGAGCACCGAGGGCAGGGAGAAACGGTGCAAGCTCGTCGTCGGGCTGAAAACCTCGCCGGGCCAGCCCGAGCAGCGCCTCCCGCAACGGTCGCAGCGAGGTCCCCTTCCCGGTCGGCGTCGCCCGGCCCACGAGCACCACGCCACCCTGAGCAGCGATCCACGCAGCGACCTCGCGCACGAGGCGGCTCTTTCCGATCCCCGCTGGCCCCCGCACGACGGCGACCGACCCGCCGTCTCTCCACAGCGCGCGCAGCGCCTCGACCTCCGCTGCCCGGCCCTCCATCTGAACCGCGGGCCGCGCGCCACCGTCGCCATGGGGTGTCACCGCATACAGACTGGCACGCGTCCCGAACGCCAACCGGCCGGGAGGCCGGGACGATGGGACGCTGCGAGCGTTGACGGGGGCGTCCCGGGTGGGACGCTCCGAGCATGGAGGCGGGTGGGTGGGGCGAGGAG
>DATLFW010000079.1:0-3037 GCA_035540775.1 Acidimicrobiia bacterium | reverse complement strand
GCCGAACTGGAGATGCCCGAGCGCTTCACTGCCCGCACCACGACCGAGGCCAACCGGTGATCGCCACCGGAGCACTCCTCGGCGCCGGCGTCGGCCTCGGCGTCTGGATCACCCTCCGGGCCATCAGCCCGCGGCCGGCGCCACTCGGACAAGCCCTCGCCGCCCTCGAGCGCCGCCCGGCGGTGACATCGTCAGATGTACCCGGCGACTCGTTCGAGCGCCACCTCGGACGTACCGCTCGGCGCCTCGTGGGAGTTCTCGGAGCTGATCTCGATCGCTACGAGCCCGATCTCCGAGTCCTCGAACGCACTCCAGCTCGGCACGCCCTCGACAAGCTCGTGGGCGCCGTCGGCGGGTTGGTCGTGCCGCTCCTCGTCTGGGGCGGGCTCGGTGCCACGGGCATCCGGCTCCCGATCGCAGGGATTCTCGGGCTGAGCGCCGCTGCGGCGGTCGCAGGCTGGATCCTCCCTGACCACGGTCTGGCCGAGCAGGCCGAGCGACGCCGCAAGGCCTTCCGGCACGCCCTGTCCTCGTACCTCGACCTCGTGAACGTGATCATCGCCGGGGGAGGGGGGATCCAGACCGCCCTCTACACCGCTGCCGAAGCTGGCGACGGTTGGGCCTTCGCCGCCATCCGGCGTTCCCTCGACCGAGCCCGGCTCACCCAACGTTCGCCGTGGGAGACGTTCGCCGACCTCTCCGAGTACCTCGGCGTGCCCGAGCTTGCCGAGCTCGCCGCCGCCGTCTCGCTCGCCGGAACGCACGGCGCACGCATCCGGTCTTCCCTCGCCGCTAAGGCCGACACGCTTCGGGGCCACCAGGTCGCCGAAACCGAGGCCGCCGCCGAATCGGCCACCGAGCGCATGACCATCCCCGTCGCGGTCCTGCTCTTCGGCTTCCTCGTGTTCGTCGCGTACCCCGCCGTCCAGCACATCACGACCGTCTCAGGACCCGCCGGGCCCTGAACCAACCAAGGAGACACCCACCAGGAGGGAACCCGCCATGTCCACGACTCACTGGCTCAAGCTCTGTGTCGACTACGTCGTCGCCCGCCTCGACGTCGAACCCCGGGGCGACCGCGGGCTGACGACCACCGAGGTCGCCGTCATCACCTTCCTCCTCGTCGGCGCCGCCATCGTCGTCATGGGGATCATCTACACGGCCGCAACCAACAACGCGAACAGCATCCCGGACCCCGCGACCCCCGCCGCCGGCTGACGTAGCGCGGACCGATGAAGGAGCGTCGAGCCTCGGATAACCGAGGGATCACGACCAGTCAGGTAGCCATCGTCTTCCCCGCGCTCCTGTTCTTCATCATGCTCATCGTCCAGTACGGGCTCTGGTTCCACGCCAAGCAGGTCGCCGACACCGCCGCCGCCGAGGCGCTGGACGCCGCGCAGACTCCGACCGGCACCGCCGAGGACGGCCACCGCGCCGCCCAGTCGTTCCTCTCCAGCTCCGGGAACCTCGACGCCGCCACGATCGACGTCGTACGAGACCTCGAGCAGGTCCGAGTCGTCATCAGCGGCGCCGCTCCGCAGCTCGTCCCGGGCTTCGCCTGGACTGTCACCGCTCGCGGGCAGGCTCCGGTCGAGCGGTTCATCTCGGAGCCGGACCGATGAGCGGGCGCGCTCCTGACGAAGACCGCGGCTCGATCGCTGTGGAGACCGCTGTCATCGCGCCGGCGCTCGTCTTCCTCATGCTCCTGGTGGTCTATGCAGGTCGCGTCTCGCACCTCGACGCCAGTGTGCAGCGAGCCTCGTCCGAAGCTTCTCGCGCCGCTTCGCTCGAAGGCACGGCCGAAGCGGCCCAGCAGGCCGCGACCGAGGCCGCCCAGGCGAACCTCGACTCCACCTCGACGCCGTGCACCGACCTCGCGGTCGAGGTCGACACCACGGACTTCCGACCAGGCGGGTACGTCACCGCCACCGTCCGCTGCGGTGCGTCCATGAGCGATGTCGCCCTCCTCGGCGTCCCGGGCACCCGCACGTTCACCGCCAGCTCCTCCGAGGTCATCGACCGCTTCCGGGGCGGGACCCCGTGAGGCGAAACCTCGACGACCGGGGCAGCGTCAGCGCCTTCGTCGCGGTGATCGCCATCGCGCTCGTCGCTGTGGCCGGCCTCGTCTACGACGGCGGCCAGATCCTCACCGCCCAAGCCAGAGTCCGCGACCTCGCGGCCAACGCCGCTCGCGCCGGTGCCCAGCAGATCGACCTCGATACGCTGCGCGCTGACCAGCGGGTCGTCCTCGACGCCGATCGGGCGGCCACCGCTGCTCTCGACTACCTGACGCAGCACGGTGCGGTCGGGACCGTCGCGATCAACGGGTCACGGGTGACCGTCACCGCGACCGTCCGGCAGCCGCTCCACATCCTCCCGGGCGCCGACCGGGACGTCGCCGCCACCGACTCGGCCGATGCCGTTCCCGGCCTGTTCGAAGGTGAGCTCCCCGGTGCGTGACCGCATCGTCGTCCTGGTCCGTAGCCTCGCCTCACTCGCCGGGCTCGTCCTGTTGCTCGGTGGCCCGCCGACCGCTCTGCTTCGCTTCGTCGGAAACCCGCTCCCGTCCGACGTCCCCGATCTCGCCGCCGTCGGTGATGCGCTCACTCGGACCGGCGTCGACGACCGCACCGTCATCAAGATCCTCGGCCTCCTGGCGTGGTTCATCTGGATCCAGATCGCCGCAGCGGTGCTCGGCGAGATCGCCGGCCAGATCCGCAGCCGCCCGGCGCCATCGCTCCCGGTCTTGCCCGGGTTCCAGCCCGTCGCACGGCACCTCGTGGCCGGCGTCGTGCTCCTCGCTGCGCTCGCCGGACCCACCCGTTCCGGCACGCCGGTGGCCGCAGGCCCCCCGCCGCCCGTCACCGCCCCTGCAGAGGGTCTCGACTCCGGTGCTGCTTCCGTCGGTCCATCCCCCGCGTCGTCCGACGTAGCGCCGCCAGCAGCTTCCACGGCGCCCGTCACCCGGGAGTACGTCGTCCAGCGGCACGACAGTCTCTGGAGCATCGCCGAGGACCGCCTCGGCGACGGGTATCGA
>DATLFW010000078.1:0-5459 GCA_035540775.1 Acidimicrobiia bacterium | reverse complement strand
GTCCTGATCGTCGCCGCCGAATGGCTGGGCCTCCGCCGCGACGACCGCGACCTCCAGCTCCTCGCCCGCCGGTGGTCGAAGACCCTCGGCGTTCTCTTCGCCGTCGGTGCCGTGTCGGGGACGATCCTCAGCTTCGAACTCGGGATCCTCTGGCCCGGGATGATGGGCACCTTCGGTGACGTCTGGGGCCTGCCCTTCGCCATCGAAGGGATCGCCTTCTTCGTGGAGGCCATCTTCATCGGCATCTACCTCTACGGGTGGGACCGCCTGCCTCCGCGGCTTCACCTCCTCACGGGCATCCCGATCCCCATCGCTGGCATCGCCTCCGCCTGGTTCGTCGTGTCGGCGAACGCCTGGATGAACCAGCCTCGCGGCTTCGACATCGAGCACTACCTCGCCACCGGAGAGGTGACCGGCGTCGACCCCGTCGCCGCCATGCTCAACCCGGCGACCGGCCCGCAGACGACGCACATGATCCTGGCCACGCTGATGGTGTCGGGCTTCGGCGTCGCGGCCGTGTACGCCTGGGCCCACCTGCGGGGCCGCCGCGACCGGTATCACCGCCTCGGATTCCTGCTCCCGTTCGCGTTCGCGGCGGCCGTCACGCCGGTGCAGATCGGGGTCGGCGACTGGATGGGCCGATTCCTCGCCGACCAGCAGCCCACCAAGCTGGCGGCGATCGAAGGTCTCTACGACACGCAGGCGGGGGCGCCCTTCACCTTCGGCGGCTGGTACGACGAGGAAGCCGAGGAGACCCGCTACGGCATCGAGGTGCCGCGCCTGCTCTCCCTTCTCGCCCAGCACGATCCCGACGCCGTCGTTCTCGGCCTCGACCAGGTCCCGCCGGACGAGCGGCCGCCGGTCAACCCGGTCCGGTTGGCCTTCCAGTTCATGGTCGCCGTCGGATTCTTCCTCCTGGCCCTCGGGGCGTGGTTCGCCTGGTCGTGGTGGCGGCGCCGATCGCTTCCGAGATCGCGTGCGTTCCTCTGGGGCGCCGTTGCCGCCGGCCCCCTCGCCGTCCTGGCGATGGAGGCGGGGTGGATCGTGACCGAGGTCGGTCGCCAGCCGTGGATCGTCTGGGAGGTGATGCGGGTCGAGGAGGCGGTGACGCAGGCCGACGGCATCCGGTTCGGCTACTTCGTGCTGATCGGTGTGTACGCACTCCTCACCGTCACCACGGTGCTGGTGCTGCGTCGCATGTGGAGGACACCCCAGGAGGCGCACGCCGAGGGGGTGGAGCGATGACGATCGCCGAGTGGGTCGTCGCCCTGATGTGGGTGGGCGTCACCCTCTACGCCGTCCTCGCGGGCGCCGACTTCGGGGGCGGGTTCTGGGACCTCTTGGCCGGCGGGCCCCGCGCGGGGGCGGGCCGACGGGCGCTCGTCGAACACGCCATCGGCCCGGTGTGGGAGGCGAACCACGTCTGGCTGATCTTCGTCCTCGTCATGCTCTGGACGGCCTTTCCCCCGGCCTTCGCCGCCATCATGTCGACGCTCTACATCCCGCTCACCGCCGCCGCCATCGGGATCATCCTCCGGGGAGCGGCCTTCGCCTTCCGCAAGACCGTCACCGAGGTGCCCCTCCAGCGGGCGTACGGCGCCGCCTTCGCCGCCTCGTCGGTCATCACGCCGTTCTTCCTCGGAACGGTCGCCGGCGGCGTGGCATCGGGCCGCGTCAGCGTCGACGGCCCGACGGACGTGATCGGCAGCTGGGTCAACCCGACCTCGATGCTCGGTGGCGTCCTTGCCGTGACCGTGTGCGCCTACCTCGCCGCCGTCTACCTCACCGCCGACGCCGAGGCGCGGGGCCGGTCGGATCTGACGGCGTGGTTCCGCAACCGGGCCCTGGCGTCGGCCGTCGCGGCGGGCATCGTCGCCCTCGCCGGGATCGGCGTGCTGGCAGCCGATGCCCCGACGCTCTTCGACGGCCTCACCGGCCGGGCGGCCCCACTGGTGGCTGCCTCCGCTGTCGGTGGCGTGGCGTCGATGGTGCTCGTCGTGCGTGGCCGATACGAACTCGCTCGCTACGCCGCGATCCTGGCCGTGGTCGCCGTCGTCTGGGGGTGGGCCGTCGGCCAGTACCCCTACCTGCTGGAGGACACCCTCACCATCGCGGAGGGAGCGGGCAGCCGCGAGATGCTCGTCGCCATGCTGTGGGCCCTCGGGATCGGGTCGTTGTTCTTCGCCCCGGCGCTCGTGGCCCTCCTCGTCATGGCGAAACGGGGCACGCTCGAACAGGCCTCGCCCCTCGAACGTCTCGAAGGCAGCGTGGAGCGCGGTCCGACGGGCTGACGCGCGTCGCTACGGTGGTGCGCCGTGCGCAGGTTCTCCGCCGTTTCCGTCGCTTCCCTCGTCCTCGCGACCGTCCTCGCCGCGTGCTCCGGCAACGGTGGCGCCGAGGGTCGTGAAGGAGCCTCCGGGTCGTCGTCGACGACCGTCCCGGTCGCTTCCGACACGACGGTGACGACGGCCCCGCCGCCGACCGAGCCGCCCGAGCAAGGTCTCCTCGAGGTCGGTGCCGAGGGCGCGACCCTGCACGCCGAGCCCGGGGGAGCGGAGACGGGCCGGATCCGCTCCGGCGTCGTCCTGCCCTACGACGCGCAGCGGGACGGCTGGGGGCGGGTCACGACGCCGTGCGAGAACCGGGCGTGGGTCGAACTCGCCCGGGGCGTCGCCCGGGGGCCGGTGCGAGTCGTCATCGACCCGGGCCACGGCGGCGACGAGCCGGGAGCCGTCGGGCCGAGCGGCCTCACCGAGGCGGAGGTGAACCTCGACATCTCCCAGCGCGCCGCCCGTCTCCTCCACGGCCGGGGCGTGGACGCCGTCCTGACGCGTACCGGTGACTACCGGGCGACGCTCGCCTTCCGGGTGAAGACCGCGGTCGACGCCGGGGCAGAGGCGTTCGTGTCGGTGCACCACAACGCCGAGCCCGACGAGGAGCGGCGGACGCCGGGTTCGGAGTCGTACTTCCAGTTCCGCTCGCCCGAGTCGAAGCGGCTGACGGGACTGATGCAAGAGGAGATCTTCGCCGCGTTCGCGTCCTACGACGTCGTGTTCGGCGCCGACTTCGACGCCGGGGCCAAGTGGCGCCTCGGCGATTCGGGGGCCGACTACTACGGCATCCTGCGCCGCAGCTACGAGGCAGGGATTCCGGCCACGCTCGCCGAGTCGGCGTTCATCTCCAACCCCGCCGAGGAGGCGTTGCTCGCTCGGGAGGACGTCCGCCAGCGCGAAGCCGAGGCGATCGCCCGGGCGCTGGTCCGCTACTTCAACGGCGAGGAGCCGGGCGACGTCTTCACGGAGCCGTATCCGCGCACCGCGCCGGCGGGCGGGGGCGGCGGGCAACAGGGGTGCGTCGACCCCGCCTGATCCGCTGGGTCACCCGACGCCCGGCGTCGTGCCGTCACCCGGCGTGAAGGCGTGGAGACCGCCGCCGCCCAGGACGAGCACGGTGCCGACGAGGCCGACCCAGAACCCGACGGCGAGGTAGGCGGTGGAGTCGACGACCTTCAAGGCGAACATGGTGGCGACCACGATGGCGCCGACCGGGATCGCCTGCTCGAACCACTCGCCGTCGAGGAACGCCGGTGGCCGCGAAAGTCTCGCCAGCACGGCGGCGGCCATCAGGAGCGCCACCACGACGGCCAGCGGGATCCAGGGCCACGAGGGCGATTCGAAACCGGTGGCCTCGACGCACTCGCGAGGGATGACCTGACCGAAGAATTCGCCTCCGGCGACGCACCGCTGGTGCCAGGGCAGGAAGAGGGAGACGACGAGGATCGCGGGACCCGCGAGCAGGAGAGAGTCCCCTACCGACGGCTTCTTCACGGCATCCCCCCGGATGTTTGCCGCGGAGGATCCGCCCCCGGGGCAGGGCATCGCAAGTGTAGGGGTGCCTCGCGGTAGCGTGAGCGACATGCGGGTCGGAGTCCTCGTGTCGGGGAGCGGAACCAACCTCCAGGCGCTCATCGACGAGGAACTCCCGATCGCGGTCGTCGTCTCCGACCGCCCCGGCGTCCAGGCGCTCGACCGTGCCAACCGGGCGGACATCGCCACCGAGGTGGTCGACCGGGGCGCCTTCCTGCCCGATCGCGAGGCGTTCACCGACGCCGTCGTCGACGCCCTCCGTCGTCACGAGGTCGACCTCGTCGCCATGGCGGGGTTCATGACCATCTTGGCCAAGGGGGCCTTCGACGCCTTCCCGGGGCGCATCGTCAACACGCACCCGAGCCTGCTCCCCGCCTTCCGGGGGGCGCACGCCGTGGAGGAGGCGATCGAGGCGGGCGTCAAGGTCTCGGGCTGCACCATCCACGTCGCGACGCCGGAGGTCGACGACGGGCCGATCCTCGCCCAGGAGGCCGTGCCGGTGCTTCCCGGCGACACGCCCGACGCGCTTCACGAGCGCATCAAGACGCTGGAGCACTCGCTCTACCCCCGGGTGCTCCGTGAGTTCATCCAACAGCTGGAGGCAGAGGAAGTGGGTTCACGATGAGCGAGCGGATCCGCCGGGCGCTCGTGTCGGTCTACGACAAGACCGGCCTCGCGGAGTTCGCCCGGGCGCTCACCGACGCCGGGGTCGAAGTGCTGTCGTCGGGCGGCACGGCGACGGCCTTGGAGGAGGCGGGCGTCGCCGTCACCCGAGTGGAGGATGTCACCGGCGCCCCCGAGATGCTCGGGGGACGGGTGAAGACGCTCCACCCCAAGATCCACGGCGGCATCCTGGCCGACCGTTCGAAGCCGGAGCACCTCGCCGACCTCGAGGCGCAGGGCATCGAGCCGATCGATTTGGTCGTCTGCAACCTCTACCCGTTCCACACCGACCCCTCCGTCGAGCTCATCGACATCGGCGGGCCGACGATGGTGCGGGCGGCGGCCAAGAACCATGACCACGTCGGGGTGGTCACCGACCCGGCCGACTTCGCCGGCGTGGCTGAGGAGATCCGGGCGTCGGGGAGCCTGTCGGGGGAGACGCGGCTCCGCCTCGCCCGCAAGGCGTTCGCCCACACGGCGACCTACGACGCCGCCATCGTCGAGTGGCTCGACGGCCGCTCTGCTGGCGAAGGGGAAGGGCAGTTCGCGCCGACCCTCGACCTCGGCTTCGAGCGGACCGACCTCGAGCTGCGTTACGGCGAGAACCCGCACCAACGGGCGGCGCTCTACCGGCGCACGGGTGGCGCCGCGCCGTGGTGGGAGGCGATGACGCAGCACTCGGGGCTGCCGCTCTCGTACCTCAACGTCTACGACGCCGACGCCGCCTGGCTGCTCGTGCACGACCTGGGCGACCGGCCGGCGTGCGCCATCATCAAGCACGCCAACCCGTGTGGCGTGGCGGTGGCCGACGACCTGGCGACGGCGTACCAGCGGGCGTTCGAGTGCGACGAGCGCTCGGCGTTCGGCGGCATCGTCGCCGTGAACCGTCCCGTCGACGAGGAGACGGTGGCCCGCATGGAAGCGGCGGCC
>DATLFW010000077.1:0-2378 GCA_035540775.1 Acidimicrobiia bacterium | reverse complement strand
GCGGTCGAGCGACTCGACGCCCTCGTCGACCCAGCCGATGGCGGGGCCGAGGGCGACGCCCAGCTCGCCGATTTTGCCTTCCATCCGCAGCGCCTCGAGCTCTTCCCACAGGTCGTCGGCCCGGATCGGGTCGATGGTCGGGTTGTGGAGCTGGTAGAGGTCGATCCGCTCGACGCCGAGGCGCTGGAGCGACTCCTCGAGCTGGCGGCGCACGGCCGTCGGCTCCCACTCGTGCGGGCGCTCGGAGTGCCCCGGGGCGATCCGCTCACCGTGGATGTCGTAGCCGCACTTGGTCGTGAGCACGAGCTCGTCGCTGCGCAGCTTGGAGCCCAGGATGTCGGCCAGGATGCGCTCCCCGGCACCGTCGTCGCCGTAGACGGGCGCCGTGTCGAAGAACGTGATGCCGGCGTCGAGGGCGGCGTGGACGAGGGAAGCCGGGTCGGCCACCTCACCCCACCACTTCATGACGAGGGTCCAGGCACCGAACCCGACCTCGGAGACCACCAGGTCACTCTGACCGAATCGCCGATACTGCACGGCTGACCCCTTCCGTTGTGCGAACTCACCTGCTTTCCGTCAGTCGAGCACGCCAGGGCGAGCCCAACTGACGGAACGCGAGGGGGTGTGGCTGTCGTCAGTCGTAGACGATGACGGAGCGGGCGACCTCGCCCTTCTCCATCGCCTCGAACGCCTCGTTCACCTCGGCGTTCGTGATCTCGCGGCTGATCAGCTCGTCGAGCATGAGCCGCCCCTCCTGGTAGAGGGAGACGAGCTTCGGGATGTCGTCGTGCACGTTCGACGAGCCGTACCAGCAGCCCTTGATCGTCTTCTCCTGGAGCACCAGGCCGAGGAAGGCGGGAATCTCGAGCATCACGTCCATGCTCGGCACGCCGACGAGGATGGCCTGGCCACCGCGGCGCGTCATGTTGATCACCTGCTCGATGGTCGGCTTGATCCCGATGACCTCGAAGGCGACGTCGGCGCCCCGCTGGGCCGTCAGGTCCATCACGCCGGCCACCGGGTCGATCTCGCCGGCGTTCACCGTGTCGGTGGCGCCGAACTTCTGGGCCATCTCGAGCTTCCCGTCGATCTTGTCGACGGCGATGATCCGCGACGCGCCGGCGAGCTTGGCGCCCTGGATGACGTTGAGGCCGACCCCGCCGCAGCCGACGACGGCGACGGTGTCGCCTTCCCGGATCTGGGCGGTGTTGAGGGCGGCACCGACCCCCGTTAGCACGCCGCAGCCGATGAGGGCGGCCTGCTTGAGCGGCATCTGCGGGTCGATCTTCACGGCCCCGATGGCGGGCACGACCGTCTCCTCGGAGAACGTGCCGCAGGCCGACATCTGGAACAGCGGTGCCCCGTCGAGGCTGAAGCGGGTCGTGCCGTCGAGGAGGCCGCCCGACGCGAGGGCAGCGTTGGCCTGCTCGCACAGGTGTCCCTGCCCACGCTGGCAGAAGAAGCACTCCTGGCACTCGGGAACGAACGACAGCACGACGTGGTCGCCGACCTCGAACCCCTCGACACCTTCACCGATCTCAGTGACCAACCCGGCGCCCTCGTGGCCGAGGACGCACGGCGTCGGCACGAGGATCGTGCCGTTCTGGACCGAGAGGTCGGAGTGGCAGACGCCCGAGGCGGCAAGCCGGATCTTCAGCTCTCCGGCGCGGGGGCCTTCGAGGTCGGGCTCGCGCAGTTCCATTGGCTGGCCGACGCCGGGGAGCACCGAGGCCTTGGGCATGTCACACCCTCCTGGGTTATCGCTTCGGAGACTTGCACTGCAGAGATCCTGTAGGGATCTGCAGGGACTCGTTGGCAGATTAGACCCGGCGTTCCCGGTCTTCCCGTTCGGCGGCTGCGATTCCGTATCCCATGACGATGGCGGGGAGCAGGGTGAGGCAGGCGACGACCAGGGCGGCGATCACCAGCGAGACGACTGGAGACGGCAGATCCCAGTAGAGCGCCACCGCGAAGAGGACGATCGCCGCCGCCAGGGCGCCGAACCCGACGCGGCGCCCGAGGTCGACGAGGCGGGCGGCTCGCTGACGCGTGGCGAGCACCGGATCGGCCGCCGAGCCCCCGGCCGTGACCATCGTGCGGCTCGACGCCGCCGTCGGTGTCACGAGCCTGCCGATCACCGTTTCGAGCGCGTCGGCCACGGCCACGGGGTCGACGAGCATGTGGAGATGGCCAGCGTCGATGCGGGTGACCCCCCAGCCGAGGCGCTGCGCCCGCCCCGCCGCGTCGTCGTACGCCCGTGACAGCCGGAGGTAGCCGCACGGCGCGTCGGGCCACTCGGCCGGGACCGGGATGGGCTCGTCGAACAAGCGGCGGGGGAGGGGCGCGAGTTCGCGGGCGAACCGCTCCCGCATTTCCTC
>DATLFW010000076.1:0-2253 GCA_035540775.1 Acidimicrobiia bacterium | reverse complement strand
GCTCCGCCTGGCGGCGGTGATCACCGTGGTGTTGGTGGCGGTCGTCGTCTGGAACACGCTGCGCGTGCGAGCGAGCGCCACGGGGGTGGAGGACGGCGGCGCCATCACGCCGGAGGCCGTGGCCGAGGCGACAATCAACATCTCGATCTCGCGCGGCAGTCTCGAGGACGCGACGCTGCGCCTGGACGGGACCGACGTGACCTCCAAGGCCGAGATCACCGACGGTCGCCTGTCGTGGAAGCCGGGACCGCTCGCCGAGGGCGACCACACCCTCGAACTCCACGTCCCCCGCTCGATCCTTCCCGACGCGACGGTGGAGTGGGACTTCACGGTCGACGGGCGCCCGCCGACCATCACCGCCCCGCCGTACCTTCCGCCCCACCAGCCCGACGACCCCGTCGACATCGAGGGGACGGTCGTGGGAGCGGAGACCCTCACGGTCGACGGCGAGCCGGTCGACGTCGCCAGCGACGGCTCCTTCAGCCTCCACTTCGACCGGCCACCCACCGACGGCATCGACCTCGTCGCCGTCGACGACGCAGGCAACGAGCGGCACGCCACCGTCTTCGTGCCCGTGCCGTACCCCGACGACGTCCGCGGGGTCCACGTCACTGCCACCGCCTGGGACAACGCCAACCTTCGGCAAGGCATCATCGACCTCATCAACGACGGGCTCGTCAACACCGTCGTCCTGACCATCAAGGACGAGGGCGGCCTGGTGGGGCACGAGTCGAACGTCGCCGCCGCCCACGAGGTGGGCGCGGTGCAGGGGCTCTACGACCTGAAGAAGCAGGTCGACTACCTGCACTCCAAGGGCGTCTACGTCGTCGGGCGGATCGTGTGCTTCCGCGACCCGAAGTACGCCGACGCCGCGTGGGAACGGGGTGATCGGGAGATGCTGATCCAGTCGCCCGACGGCGATCGGTACGCCCTCTACGGGGGCGGCTTCCTCAACTTCTCGCACCCCGAGGTGCAGCAGTACAACATCGACCTCGCCGTCGAGGCCGTGAAGGCGGGCGTCGACGACGTCCTCTACGACTACGTCCGGCGGCCCGACGGGCTGATCGAGACGATGAAAATTCCCGGCCTCGAAGGCGACCCCATCGACTCGGTCGTCGAGTTCATGGCCAAGAGCCACGGCGAAATCCGCCGCCTCGGCGCCGTGCAGGGGGCGTCCGTGTTCGGCATTGCCGCCACCCGCCCCGAGCAGATCGCCCAGGACATCCTCGCCATGGCGAGCAACGCCGACTACATCGCCCCCATGCTCTACCCGTCGCACTGGAACCCGGGGGAGTACGGGGTCGCCGACCCCGACCGGCAGCCCTACGACATCGTCTTCCGATCGCTGCGCGACTTCCGCCAGCAGGTCGCCCGCACTGGTCGTCCGCTCGTCCCCTGGCTCCAACACTTCTCCCTCGGCTCGACGTACACGACGGCCGAGATCCGAGCCCAGGTACGGGCGTCGCGCGACCAGGACTCGAACGGGTGGCTGATGTGGGATCCGGGCGTGACCTACAACCCCGAGGGCCTGCGCGAGGACAGCCGCGCCCCTCGCATCCCGGCGACCTGACGCTCCGCCCTCCCCCACCCGTCTTGGGGGAGTTGTGACTGGATAGCGATCACAAGTCCCCCAAGACGGCGAAGGGACGGCCGCCTTGACACCGGAAGAGGCGGTCGTGGACCATGGCGGTCGTGCCTGATACGACCGTGCCGATCCCGACCAGAATGCTCGTCCGCGGCATGACCCGGGCCGACGGCTCGATCCACGCCGCCGAGCTCTACGAGGTCGCCGAGGCGTGCGGTCAGACCGCCGAACAGGTGCGCTCCTGCCTGCGCCGTCTCGTCTCCGACGGTGAGTACCAACGGGTCGGGACCGGGCGCGACGCCGTCTACGAGATCACCGAGCAGGGGGCCGGCGCCCTCGGCGTCGAGTTCGAGCGCACGCGCCGGGCGTGGGTCCAAGACGCCCAGGGCCGGGGCTGGGATCGCTACTGGCGCCTCGTCGCCTTCGCCGTCCCCGAGGAGCGGCGCTCGGTGCGCGACGCCTTCCGCTCGGTGCTCGTCTCCCTCGGCGGCGCCTCCATCCAGGGCGGGCTCTACGTCTCTCCCCACCCCTGGCACAAGGACGTCCGGGCCGAAGCCGAACGCCTCGGTCTCACCGACCTGGTCACCTACGCATCCGCCGACGACCTCGAGGTCGCCGGCGCGTCACACCCGCGCGACGTCGCCGCCCGTCTGTGGCCGATCGAAGAC
>DATLFW010000075.1:0-6361 GCA_035540775.1 Acidimicrobiia bacterium | reverse complement strand
GGGCTGGACGACGCCGCCGACCTCGACGAACGTGCCGCGGGCACGGTTGTGGGGGTGGTCGGGCGCCTCGCCCATCGACAGCACCGGAGCGAAGCAGACGTCGGTGCCCTCCATCAGCTCGCACCACTCGTCGCGCGTCTTCGTCTTGAACACCTCGGCCAGCCGCTCCTTCATGGCGGGCCAGGTGGACTGGTCCATTTGCGCCGGGAGGTCCTCCTGGTCGAGTCCCGTGAGGCGAATCAGTTCGGCATAGAACTGCGGCTCGATCGACCCCACCGAGACGAACTTGCCGTCGGCCGTCTCGTAGACCTCGTAGAACCAGGCCCCGGTGTCGGGGAGGTTCGTGCCCCGCTCGTCGCCCCAGAAGCCCATCGAGCGCAGGCCGTGGATGAAGGTCATGAGGACGGCGGCGCCGTCGACCATGGCCGCGTCGACGACTTGACCCTTCCCCGACCGACGGGCCTCGACAAGGGCGCAGGCGATCCCGAAGGCGAGGAGCATGCCGCCGCCGCCGAAGTCGCCGACGAGATTGAGCGGTGGGAGCGGGCGCTCACCGGCTCGCCCGATCGGTTCGAGGGCGCCGGCCAGGGCGATGTAGTTGATGTCGTGCCCGGCGGCCTCCGCCATGGGCCCGTCCTGGCCCCAGCCGGTCATCCGGCCGTAGACGAGGCGGGGATTGCGCTCGAGGCAGACGTCGGGCCCGATGCCGAGCCGCTCGGCAACGCCCGGGCGGAACCCCTCGATGAGAGCGTCGGCCTGTTCGACCAGGCGAAGCACGGTCTCGACGCCGTCGGGGTTCTTGAGGTCGACCCCGACCGACTTGCGGCCCCGGTTGATGAGGTCGAACTGGTTGTTGCCGGGGATGCCGGTGACGCCCTGGGAGCGGTCGACACGAACGACCTCGGCGCCCATGTCGGCCAGCATCATGGCGCAGAACGGGCCGGGTCCGATCCCGGCGATCTCGACGATCTTCACACCTTCGAGCGGTCCCACAACCCTTCCCCCTGACTCGGCGACTCCGGCGGTGAGCGTAGAGCGACCGCCCCGCTTTCCGGCACTTGAGCACGTCCTGGCGTGCCCGGGCGCCGGAAAGCCACGGGAAGACGGGCCGGCGTGGTAACAACCGCGTGTGCTCGACGAGGGCCTCTTGGCGGCGGCGGCGGAACGGCACTTCGGTGCGGGCACCACCGTGTCCGACGTCCGGCGCCTCACCGGGGGCGCATCCCGCGAGACCTGGTCATTCGACGCCATGGGGCCCGACGGCACCCGCCGGGCCCTCGTCTTGCGTCGCGACCCGGGAGGCGCCCTCCCCGGCGCCATGGGACGCACCGCCGAGTACCGCCTCCTGGAGACCGCGGCGACCGTCGGAGTACCCGTCCCCGCCGTCTGCTTTCCGCTCGAGGAGGGCGACGGGCTCGGGAGCGGGTTCGTGATGGAGCGCGTCGACGGGGAGACGATCCCGCGCCGGATCCTGCGCGACGACGCCTTCGCCGACGCCCGGTCCGCGATGGCCGGCCAGTGCGGCACCATCGCCGCCCGCATCCACGCCGTCGACCTGGCCGAACTGGCCGACGTGGCCCTCGACGGCCCGGCACCGGGCGAGCACCCCGCCGTCGCCCAGATTCGCCAGTACCGAGAGCTCCTCGACGCCTTCGGCGAACCGCATCCCGCCTTCGAGTTGGGCCTTCGGTGGCTCGAGGAGCACCTCCCCCCGCTCGATCAGGTCAGGCTCGTGCACGGCGACTTCCGGAACGGCAACTTCGTGGTCGGCTCCGACGGCATTCGGGCCGTCCTCGACTGGGAACTCGCACACCTGGGCGACCCGATGGAAGACCTCGGCTGGCTGTGCGTGCGAGCCTGGCGGTTCCGCTCGCCCCTTCCGGTCGGTGGCTTCGGCGACCGCCACGACCTGTTCGCCGCGTACGAGGCAGCTGGCGGTGGGGCCGTCGACACCGAGCGGGTGCACTACTGGGAGGTGTTCGGGACGTTGAAGTGGGGCGTCATGTGCATCGTCCAGGCGTTCACGCATCTGCACGGTCTGCACCGGTCTGTGGAGCTGGCCGCGATCGGGCGACGGGTCGCCGAGCAGGAGTACGACCTGCTGCGGTTGATCGGCTGACCATGCAGGACCGCCCCACGCTCGACGAGCTGCTCGAAGCGGTACAGGAGTTCCTGGAGCGCGACGTCGTCGAGGCCGGAGGCCGGGTCGGATTCCACGGGCGGGTGGCCGCCAACGTGGTCGGCATCGTGCGGCGGGAGGCCACGCTCGGGCCCGGTCACGACGAAGCGGAGCGGGAGCGGCTGCGCGCGATCCTGGGACGCGACATCGACGACCTGCGGGAGGCGAACGTGGAGCTCGCCGCCGGGGTGCGGGACGGGCGCTTCGACGACCGCCGCCGGGAAGTGCTCGATGCGCTGCTCGCCACCGCCGTCGACAAACTGAGAGTGGCGAATCCCCGCCACCTCGAGGAGGAGTGACGCGTGCGCATCGCCACCTGGAACGTGAACTCGTTGAAGGCCCGGATGCCGCGCGTGATGGAGTGGCTCGACGCCGCCCGCCCCGACGTGCTGTGCATGCAGGAGACCAAGCTGGCCGACGACCAGGTGCCCGTCCTCGACTTCGAGTCGAAGGGGTACACGATCGTCCATCACGGCGAGGGGCGGTGGAACGGGGTTGCCATCGCGTCGAGCTGCGGCATCACCGGCGACGCCGTCGGCTTCGGCGGACTCGACGACCCGTACGTCGGCGACGCCCGGCTGGTGGCGGCGACCTGCCGGGACGTGCGGGTCGTGTCCGTGTACGTGCCGAACGGGCGCGAGGTGGGAAGCGAGTTCTACGAACGGAAGCTGCTGTGGCTGCGGACGCTGCGCGACTGGCTGGAGGCGAACCACTCCCCCGACGAGCCGCTCGTGGTGTGCGGTGACTTCAACGTGGCGCCCGACGACCGAGACGTGTACGACCCGAAGGCGTTCGTGGGGTCGACGCACGTCAGCCCCGAGGAGCGGGCCGCCCTGCAGGACATCCTCGACTGGGGACTCACCGATGCCTTTCGTGAGATCTACGACGCCGGTGGGCTGTACACGTGGTGGGACTACCGGGCGGGGAACTTCCACAAGGGGAAGGGCCTGCGGATCGACCTGGCGCTGGTGACGAAGCCCCTGGTCGAGCGGGTGACGTACGCGCTGGTCGACCGGAACGCGAGGAAGGGCGAGAAGCCGAGCGACCACGCCCCCCTCTTCATCGACCTCGCCGAGTAGCGCCCCGTTCTTGGCCGTTTGTGCAGGGATATGCGCTGCTCCCGAGGCCACGTTCGGACCGGCCAGCCGGTTGCGCGTGCGACGCTGACGGCATGACGAGCATCCGTCCCGCTCGCCGCGACGACGGCGCGGCGCTCCAGGCCATCGAACGGCTCGCCGGGGAGCGGTTCCGAGAGGTGGGGCTCGACGGCGTCGCCAACGACGAGCCGCTCGGCCTCGACGTCCTCGCCGGATACGCCGACGCCGGGCGCTCGTGGGTCGTCGTCGACGAGCGTGACGAGCCGGTCGGCTACGTCGTCGTCGACGAGGTCGACGGGAACGCGCATGTCGAGCAAGTGAGCGTCCATCCCGAGCATCAGGGACGGGGCTTCGGACGCATGCTCTTCGACCGCGTCGTTGCATGGGGGACGGCTCGCGGCCTCGCCGCCGTCACCCTCACCTCCTTTGACGCCGTCCCCTGGAACCGGCCGCTCTACGAGCACCTCGGCTTCGAGGTCGTCCCGACCGACGGCGTCGGGCCGGAACTACAGGCCCTCGTCGCGCACGAGGCCGCCCAGGGCCTCGACCCCGCGATGCGCGTCTGCATGCGCCGACGGCTCCCGTAGGGCAACCGACCGTCCACGAACTTGGCCCCCGGAACCGCGCATAGCCCTACACAAAGGGCCAAGTTCGTGACGAGGGTCGAGGGTTACTTCGGGGGCATGCGGAGGCCGCCGTCGAGGCGGATGGTCTCCCCGTTCAGGTAGGGGTTCGTGACGATCGCTTCGACGAGGCGGGCGTAGTCGTCGGGGCTGCCGAGGCGCTTCGGGAACACGACGTCCTTGGCGAGCGCCGCCCGCTGCTCCTCGGGCAGCAGGCCGAGCATCGGGGTGTCCATGAGCCCCGGAGCGATGGTGCAGACCCGCACGCCGACGGGCGCCAGGTCACGGGCGGCGGGCAGGGTGAGCCCGACGACCCCGGCCTTCGAGGTCGAGTATGCGATCTGGCCGATCTGGCCGTCGAAGGCCGCCACAGACGCCGTGTTCACGACGACGCCCCGCTCGCCGTCCTCCAGCGGGTCGGTCTGCGACATGGCACCGGCCGCCCGGCTCAGCACGTTGAAGGTGCCGATCGTGTTGACCTCGATCACCTTCCGGTAGATGTCGAGGTCGTGCGCCGAGCCGTCCCGGCCGATGGTCCGCGACGCCCACCCGATCCCGGCGCAGTTCACGGCGATCCGCAGCGGCCCCATCGACGAGGCCTCCTCGATGGCGCCGTCGACCTGCTCGGGGTTGGTGACGTCGACGTGGACGAACCGGGTGGCGTCACCCAGCTCCTTCACGAGCGCCTCACCCTTCTCCGGGTTCATGTCGACGATGACGGCCTTGCCACCGGCGGCCACCAGACGGCGCACCGTCGCCTCGCCGAGGCCGGACGCCCCGCCCGTGACCAGCGCCACCGCGCCCTGGATCTCCATCCCTGTCCCTCCACATTCTCGACCCGTGAACGGGCCGCAGCATAGGGGCCGCCCGCCCGGCCACCCCAAGCGGCGCGGGATGCTGGATCGATACAGAGCACCCCTGATAGCGTTTCCTTACTTTCTCGCCTCAGTAAGGAGCGGCAACGTGGACGTCGCCGCGAAGGTCACCTCCAAGGGACAAGTCACCGTGCCCAAGTCCGTCCGCGACGCCCTGGGTATCCAGGAGGGGGACGAGGTCCTCTTCCGGGTCGAAGGCAACCGCGCCATCCTGGCGCGCACGCCAGGATTCCTCGAACTCCAAGGCTCGATCCGGGTGCCGGCCGCCAAGCGGAACGTGGCGTGGGACGAGGTGCTGCGCAGGGCCTGGACCGACCGGGCCGCACCACGGCGTTGAGGGTCTTCGTCGACACCAACATCCTCGTCCGGCATCTCACGGCCCACCCACCGGACATGGCGGAACGCGCCACCGCCTTCCTCGAAGCAGGACACGAGCTGCTCGTCACCGACCTCGTCGTGGCCGAGACGGTGTACGTCTTGGGATCCGTCTACGAAGCACCGCGTCAACAGGTTGCCGAGGCCGTGCGGTCTCTCCTGGCGTTCGACGCGGTCGTCTGCGTCGACCCGGCCCTCCTGCTCCGGGCCGTCGAGGTGTACGAGAACGACCGGATCGACTTCGCCGAGGCCTACCTCGTTGCCTGCGCCGAAAGCACCGGGGTCGGTCGCGTGGCCTCGTTCGACCGAGCCCTCGACCGCATCGACACTGTGGAGCGGGTGGAACCGACCGGCGTGTGAGGTGTCCGGCGTCCCCGACGACGGACCGGCGACGTCAGGACTGGCGGGACGGCGGCGAGCGCAGCTCGCCCTTCCCTCGCGGGATTCCCGAACGCTCGAACGCTCGCCGGCCTCGGGAGCGGCCCGCCTCGATGTGGTTGCCGGCGTGCTCGACGTACGCGAACACCTGCGCACCCTTGAACAGCAGGTTGAGGAGCGCACCGAAGGCTGAGACGGCGGCCGCCGCCCACACCGTTTCGCTCAGAGCGGGAAGGGTCTGCGCCGCGAACATGACCGCGAGCGGCGGCGCCAGGAAGTGCCACCGCAGGCGCGAGAAATCGCGCGTGAGAAACGACCAACCGATCCCCCACGCCTTCCGCACCGACGACGTCGTCACGGTCAGCGCGGGTGTCACGAAGCTCAACACGACGTCTTGCAGGGCCACAACGGCGATTCCCGCGGCATGCACCGCCCACCCACCACCCGATGCACCAAGGAGGAGGACGGGCGTCATCGCGAGGCCCATGAGGAGCCCGAGGACCGCGAAGCGCCAGGAGTACGCCCACGACGAGCGCCATACCTCGCGCCCGGTCATGACGTCGCCGTCGCTCGTCCGCACGTACCAGAGACGCTGCGTCCCCATGAACCCGACGAAGAACAGGCTCACCGGGAACAGCACGAGGAGGTACGCAGCGTGGTCGACGGGGGCGCACACGACGGCCCCGAACACCGCGGTCACGACGATGATGCCGGGCGAGCGCCGCCAGACCTCCAGTGCCATCGCAAGATGGCGAGCGAAGTCGCTCCGAGCCCTCTCCCCACCCATGGCTGTCCCCTCGATCCGAGCGGTGCGTCAGCCCCCCGGTGCAGGAT
>DATLFW010000074.1:0-3543 GCA_035540775.1 Acidimicrobiia bacterium | reverse complement strand
GCAGCACTTCGACGCGGCCGACCTTCGACCAGGCGAACGCCCCCGTGAAGGGGCTCACGGCGAGCAGCGACCTCTACGTGACCGAAGAGCCGCAACGGTTCGCCTTCGCCGTCCTCGACTCGCGTGGCGAAGAGGAGACCTACGTCCTCGGGGAGCCCGTGTCGATCGCCTTCCAGGGTCCCGACGGCCAGCGCATCCCGGCGCAGGACGCCGTGTGGCGCACGACGAGCGAGAGCGAGACCCACCTGCATGCCGACGGCGAGGAGCACGTCCACGAAGGGGGACTTGGGATCTACACCGTCGAGGCGATCTTCGACGCCCCGGGCGTGTGGTTCGCGTCGGTGGCCTACGACAGCGTGGAGGGTCCCCTGCCGATCGAAGTGCGGCCGGAGCCGCTGGCGCCGATCGCCGGTCAGGAGGCGGTGGTGACGCCGTCACCGACGCCCGAGGAGCCCCTGGGCGTCGACCCCATCTGCACCCGTGACCCCGCCTGCTCCCTCCACGACGTGTCGCTCGACGACGCCATGGCGGGCGACCTGCCGGTGGCGGTCCTCTTCGCCACCCCGGCGCGGTGCACGAGCCGGTGGTGTGGACCGGTGCTCGACACCATGCTCGACGTAGCGGGTGACTACGAGGGACGGATCCGGTTCGTCCACGTGGAGATCTACCAGGACCTCCAGAGCAACGACCTGGTGCCGACCATGCAGGAGTGGGGGCTCCACTCGGAGCCGTGGCTCTTCAGGATCGGCACCGACGGCCGCATCACCGGGCGCCTCGACTCCGCCTTCGACCAGGCGGAGATGCGCGAACTCCTCGACGCCCTCGTCGCCTGACACGCTGCCCTTCGCTCCACTCCTCCCGTCTTGGGGGAGTTGTGTGCGCCATGAGCGCGGAAGTCCCCCAAGACGCAGGAGGGAACGCAGCGAGCGGGGCTACGAGAAGGAGTTGCCGCAGCCGCAGGTGCGGCTGACGTTGGGGTTGTTGATTGAGAACCCGCCGCCCATGAGCGAGTCCTTGTAGTCGAGGGTGGCGCCCTTCACGTGCTCGGCACTGGCCGGGTCGACGACAACCTTCACGCCGTCGTAGTCGGCCGCGATGTCGTCGGCTGCCACGTCGGTGTCGAAGTACATCTCGTAGGAGAAGCCGGAGCAGCCGCCCGGGCGCACCGCCACCCGCAGGGCGAGTTCGGGCTGACCCTCGGCCTCGATGAGTTCGCGGACCTTCGCCACGGCGCCGTCGGTGAGCAGGATGACGCTGTCCTTCGGCTGGTTCGAGCTACGCAGTTGCACGAGCGACTCGGACATGGGGCTCCTTCTCGGGTCCTCGGTCGAAATCCACGATACCCAACGGTCAGGCGGTCACCGTCACCGAGACGGTGCACGCATCACGGTCGTACAACGCCGCGAAGTGCTCGACGATTCCACGATCGCCCACCACGCCCTGCACGATCCCGCGGTGGAGGTTGCAGACGAGCTCCGGGTACGCCTCGGCGAGTTCGCGGAAGGGGCAGTGCTGGAAGGCGACGTCGAGGCACGGCCCTTGGCGGGCCGAGGCCGGCTCGAACCCCATCCGGTCGAGCTCGGCGAGCAGCTGCTCGGCACATTCGCCCGGCCCCGCCCGGCGGACGGCCTCCTCGCCGAACGCCCGCCCAGCGGCCGCCGCCTCCGTGCCGTCGGCCCCGACGCGTTCGGCGAGGGCGGCGAGCAGCGCGGCGAGCACGGTGTGGGAGGGCGGTTCCAGACCGATTCCCGGTGCGCCGGGCGCCAGGGAATAGCGGTGCTCGGGACGGCCGACCGTGCCGCGGTGCACGGCTTCGACGGCGATGAGGTCGGCCTCGTGCATCTGCTCGAGGTGAGGTCGCACCGTGTTGGGATGGAGGTCGAGACGACCGGCGAGCTCGCGCACCGACAACGGCGAGGCCGACCCGGCCAGTTCGCGGTAGATCGCGTACCGGGTGGGATCCCCCAACGCCTTGAAGACGGCCAAGCGATCCATGATCAGATTGACGGTACCGGCTGACGGGCATATTTTCAAGGTGCCCACCGGTTTTATTCTCGAACGGTGGACCGTCCGGGGGTGCAAGTCTCGTGAACCAGCCGCAGCGACCGACCAGCCAGGACGTCGAGCGCATCCTCGAAGGCGTCGTCGACCCCGAGCTGCACGGCAACATCGTCGAACTCGGCATGTTCCGGGGCGCCGAGATCGCCGGCGACGGCCACGTCACCGTACACATCGCCCTCACCATCTCGTCCTGCCCCCTGCGGGTCGAGATCCGCGACGAGGTGGCGTCCAAGGTGGCGGGCCTCCCCGGCGTCACCGGCGTCTCCGTCGAGTACTCGGAGATGACCGGTCCTGAGCGCACCGAGTTGATGCAGAAGGTTCGATGGAAGGCTCGCGAGTCGGCCCCCGAGACCGAGGTGCCGCTGAACACCCGAATCGTCGCCGTGGCCAGCGGCAAGGGCGGCGTCGGCAAGAGCTCCGTCACTGTCAACCTCGCGTTGGCACTCGCCCGCCAGGGCCACACCGTCGGCATCCTCGACGCCGACATCTGGGGCTTCTCCGTGCCGCGCATGCTGGGCGTCAGCGGGCGGCTGGGCGGCGAGGCCGGCAAGATCCACCCGAACGTCGTCGACGTGCCGGCCGGCGGGGGCGAACCGGGCGGGACGCTGAAGGTCATCTCGATGGGCTTCCTCGTCGAGCAGGAGGAGACGGCCCTCATGTGGCGGGGGCTCATGCTCACGAAGGCGGTCGAGCAGTTCCTGACCGACGTGCGTTGGGGAGACATGGACTACCTGCTGGTCGACATGCCGCCCGGCACCGGTGACGTGCAGATGGCGCTCGGCCGCCTGCTCCCGCGTACCGAGGTCCTCGTCGTCACCACACCCAACGAGGCCGCCCAGAAGGTGGCGGCCCGGGTGGCCGACATGGCGCGGCGCTCGTACCTGAAGATCATCGGGGTGGTCGAGAACATGAGCGCGTTCGTGTGCGACCACGGCGAGACGTACCGCCTGTTCGGCGAGGGCGGCGGTGCCCAGCTGGCCGAGGCCCTCGGGACGCCCGTCCTCGGCGAGGTGCCGCTCGACCCGTCGGTCTCGCAGGGCGCCGACGCCGGCACCCCCGTCGTGCTGTCGAACCCGGACGGGCCAGCCGGGGTCGCCTTCGCCGCCGTGGCGGCCCGGGTGGCCGAGGCACTCCCGCCAATCGAAATGGCGGGCTGCACCGCCCGGATGCTCGACTCCGTGAACGCCGCCCTGGACGGTGACGGCGACGGCGACGGCGACGGGAGCGCGGGCGGTAGCGATCGCGGCACCGCCGTCCCCGAGCCCACGACCCGCTGACCCGTTCGTCGGCTCCGGGCGGGCGCCGTTAGCGTTCCCGCGATGCCTGCCGACGCTCCCCCGCCGATCGACTTCGAGAGCGAGACGCGCCCCGAGGGAAGCGACGGCCGCTACACCATGAAGATCCCGTTCGGGTGGGAGGGCGGTCCCGGTGTCCCGTACGGCGGGTGGACGACGGCGGTGGCGCTGCGGGCGGCGTCGTTGG
>DATLFW010000073.1:0-2917 GCA_035540775.1 Acidimicrobiia bacterium | reverse complement strand
AGTAGGTCCACGAGGACGATGCTCGTGCCGGATGCATCTCGTCCGCGCCGGCGAATCGCTGTCACACCCGCTCGGTACGGTGCCGGCCATGAAAGGCTGCGGATGCTCGACACATCTGACGGTGGCGGTGGGCCACGGCGGCGCATCGCCCCAGACCAGCGCCGCGGAACGGCACCGATCGACGCCCTCGCGTCGTCCGACTCAGACAAGCGCCTCGGCCGATGTGCGCGTTGAACCGCTGGCCATCACATCGCCGCTGGCGTCACTACGATGAGAACACGCGGTCCGATCCGTCCAGCCGACTCGCCAGTTCCCGGCCTGGAACCGGACGAGCCTGCTGCGTCGAGCAGGTACGTCTACCGAGCCGGGTCTGCGGGCCGGAAAAATCTCACGCCGCGGCCCGGCCTAGACACCACCGGCGACCAGAGAGGGCTTTCAGTGTTCAACACGGCCGATCTGGCATTTCGCGCTTCGCCTCAAGCCGTCAAGGCGCAGAAGATCGACGTGGATTTGTTGCCGGTTGGCTTCCAGGCTGTGTCGACCCCACCCCCAGAGGGCCACATCTCTCTCCGCCCAGTAGACGACGAGCAGTTGGCTGACTGGTCCTCAGCGAGAGAGGCGGATACACCGCACCCGCTCACCCAGGCCATTCAGCAAGCGATCGTCGACGAGGAGCGTCGAGGATGAGCGCGATGCCACAGATCGAAGCGTCGCTCTGGGAATCCGTGTGGAAGCGGATCGTGGCCTCCGTCGATGACCTCATATCGGCACTCGCCATCGAGTTGCCGGATGTTGCACACGAGCTCGAGCACTTCTCGACGCCGGTTTTCCCCCTTAGAGGGATCGTCAGCTTCTCACGCCCAGGTCTCCCCGAACGGTCCCACGTCATTCTCACCATCGACTACCGGTCGTCGGATGAAGGCATGCGGATCACGGCCGAGGTGACCGGAGGACATCAAGGACCGATGCTCGCCGGCCTTCAATACGCGGTCGCCGAGAGCAGCCGGATCCGGGATGGCCAGCTCTGGCGAACTGCGGATGCCGTCGCGTCATTCATCGAAGACAGCGCCGAGGTGATCCGTGCAGCGCTGGCCGACGAGCCGTGAGCGGGGAGAGTGCTCCAGGGTTCGAGCCGCGTCCGCACCCTTGGTCGGCACCGTGGAATGGTGCGCCCGCCGAAGGGGGATCATCGTGAGCGAAGTCACCTCTGCCCCGGACGTCACGGGCGTGCGTGTCTTGGCTCGGTACGTGGTCGAGTTGACGTTCGACGACGGCGCCCGACGTGTGATCGACCTCAAGCCCTTCCTCTGGGGCGAGGCATTCGAAGCCATCCTTGGCGACTACGACGAGTTCCTGAAGGTCGCCGTCGACCTTGGAACGGGCACGATCGTCTGGCCGAACGGAGCCGACATCTCACCCCGCACGCTCTACGAGGAATCGAAGCCGGCAATCCCCGCCTGAGCCTCGAGGTCAGCGACGCCCACTTGCAAGACGCCGAGGCGTCGGGCGTGATCACCACCGTTCGGACGCGGGGTCGCTCATCAACTCGCAGCGAATGCAGGTGGGAGCTGGGAGGAGGCAGCGCTCGGGACTGAACACCACCATTCCCAGCTCCCACGTATTCTCCATCCCTGTCCTCGTCAACCCATGGTTGGCGAGGATGCCGAGAGGGACGCCCGCTTTGCGCTCCGGATCTCAACGTGCGAGGTGTTCGCGGTATCGGCGCCGTGCGACGCCCCTTCGTCCCGGGACGGGAGAGCTCCCACGAGCTTCCCCCGCCGTGGCCGGCCTACACGTAGTCGCGCAGGGCGTCTCGAAGCTCGGTGGCCCGGGGAGCGACGGTCTCGCCGTCGGCGTCGGCCAGGAGGAGGTCGGCGATGTCGCGGGCGAGGCGCTGCACGCCGCCCCAGAAGTCGGGGTCGATGCCGTAGGGCGGCAACAGGCCTTGTGCCGCCTCGGCGGCGTCGACGAAGTCGGCCTTGAACCCCGGGTCGTAGGGGTTCCGCCGCAGGTCGGCGGCGGCGACGAAGAGGTCGCCCATCGCCTCGGCGGCCGCCTCTCCCCCGTCGGCCCCGTTCGGCTCGGGCCACGCCTCGGTGGCCCCCGGGTCGATCGCCGGCGCTTCGTCCATCGCCCGCTTCGCCGCCATGGCCGCCGTGCCGGGAACGACGAGGTCGAACCCCGCCTCCCAGCGGTACGGGATGCCGTCCTCTTGGAGGAGCGCCGTCACCCCCGCCCGCTCCGACGGGTCGCGGTCGGCCAGCGAGAACGTCATCTCCCCCTCGCTCGGCGCCAGCATGGCCGGCGCCTCGACCGCCACCCCGCACTGGCGGCATCGGGGGCTGGTCTCGAACCACTGCCCCTTGAACTCCGTCGGCAGGTGCGCCCCGCACCTCGGACACCACATCAGCACCCCGCCATCATGCCCGCGGACCGGTGCCGGGGGGTGTTCCGCGGAACACCCCCGTCCGTCCTCACGCCGAGTCCGCAACTCCATGAAGGGGTTCAAGAGCGGCGGTCGATGAGGCCGGGTCGGAAACTGCTCGGCGAGTTCCAGCACCGCCTCGAGTTCCTTCCCCTTGCGGACCCTCGCCTCCCATTCGGTTCGATCACCGGGCGGTCGACTGTGAGCAGGCACGACGGGACACTACTCATCATCTGCGGCCGCGTTCCACGTGCGCCGCACCGCGCGTGCGGGACGTCAGGGAAGGAGCGTGAAGCGGCGGCCGTCGAGCGTGCGGAGGGCCGTGAAGTGGCGGCGGTCGAGGGTGAGGACGGAGCGGGTGCGGGAGCGGTCGGCGAGGACGACGATGGAGGCGTCGGCGAGCCCGATGCCAAGGTCGTGGAAGCGGTCGACGACCGCGGCCGCAGCCCGCACCTCGTCGGCGTCGAGGCACGCCAACTCGTACGCCCCGCC
>DATLFW010000072.1:0-6537 GCA_035540775.1 Acidimicrobiia bacterium | reverse complement strand
ACCCTGCGTTCCGCCGCTCGGCGGCCGACGAGGAGGACGCCGCCGCCGAGGCGTACTACCTCAAGCAATCCCTGCGGGGGCTGGGCGGCGGGCTCGTGCCCCGCGAGGTGCTAGAGGCGCGCCTCGGCAACCGGCCGGCCGCCGCGTCCGACGCCGACGAGGGCGGCGACCACCGGGTCTGGCGCTACGCCGTCGTCGACGAGGCCCAGGATCTGTCCCCGATGGAGTGGCGGATGGTCGGTCGGCATTCGTCGCGCCGGGCCATCACGGTCGTCGGCGACGTCGCGCAGGGAACCGAGGCGTGGTCGTCGGCGTCGTGGGCCGAGATCGGCGCCTCGCTGGGAGCCGACGACGCGACCCTCACCGAGCTGACGATCAACTACCGCACCCCCAGCGAGATCGCCGAAGTGGCCGCGGCGGTGTTGAAGGTCGTGGATCCGTCGCTGGAGCCGCCGAGCGCTATCCGCAGCGCCCCCGGGTCGCTCACCGCCGATCGAGTCGCGCCGGGGGAGGTGGCGGCGCGTGCCGCCGAACGGGCGGTTGCCCTCCGCAGCGAGTTGGGCTCGGGGATCGCCTGCGTCGTGGTTCCCGACTCGCTGGTCGAGGCCGTGCGTTCGGCCCTGGCGGAGCGCATGGGCCGAGAGGTCCCCCGCCCGTCCGACCCGGACGTGCTCGACGCCCCGGTGGTGGCCCTCACGCCGGAGTACGCCAAGGGCCTGGAGTTCGACGTGGTGGTGGTGGCCGACCCGGCCGCGTTGGTGAGGGAGCGGGGATGGCGCGACCTCTACGTCGGCCTCACCCGCGCGACCCAGCGCCTCGCCGTCGTGCACACCACCCCGGACATGCTGCCGACCCCCTCCGCCTGACCCTCGTTTCGGCTGTTCCAGCCGGTCATGACCGGCACCAACAGCCGAAAGGACGTCAGAGCTGGATCTGGCGGGCCGGGCGCACCACGATCTCGGCGACGTTGACGTGGAGCGGGGGACTCACGGCGTAGAGGACGGCGTCGGCGATGTCCTCGGGGGCCGCCAGGAGCTGCTTCAGGGCGTCCTGCGCCTTCGTGAGCACCTCGTCGGGCAGGCGCGACCCCTGTTCCCAGTCCATCTCGATCCCGACGAGCGCCCCGATGCCCTGGATGAACTCAGGGTCGAAGTTGCGGGCGAAGTTGGTGGCGACCGCCCCCGGCATGACCGTCACGACGCGGATGTCGTCATTCTCGAGCTCCTTGCGGAGTGTCGACGTGATGCAGTTCACGGCGTGCTTGGTCGCCCCGTAGACCCCGGAGTCCTCGTGCTGGGCGGCGATCGACGAGATGTTGACGACGTGGCCGCCGTTCCCGGTCGAGCGCATGGCGCGAATGGCGGCTTGGCACCCGGCGAGGAGGGCGAGGACGTTCACCTCGAGCATCTCCCGCCACTGCTCGGGAGTCTGGTCGGCGATCGGTCCCGGGTAGCTCAGCCCGGCGTTGTTGACCATGACGTCGAGCCGTCCGGTGTCGGTCACCGCCCGGTCGACGAGGCTGTACACCGACGACACGTCGCGGACGTCGGTGCTGACGACCTCGGCTTTGCCGCCGGCGTCCTCGATCTTCGCCCGGCTCTCCTCCATGGCGTCGAGCGTCCGTCCCGCCAGGTAGACGAACGCGCCGGCGGCCCCGAGGCGCTCGGCGATGGCTCGCCCGATCCCGCTCGACGCTCCCGTGACGACCGCCGTCTTGCCTTCCAGCACCCGTTCCATGCCCGCCTCCCGACGTTTCGTGGACGCTCAGCATGACGCACGCCCCGGTTGCGTGCACGGGGGAGCGGAATCAGGAGCGTCGCTGGTACGTCCAGTGCCAGGGTTCGCGGGGGACGTCCTCGGCGAAGCCGAAGCGGCCGGCGTTCGCCCGCATCCACGTCTGGGCCGCCGGGTCGAGATCGAGGTCGAGGCTGAGTCCCCAGCCGTGGTTGCTGGTGCCCGGCGTGGCGGCCAGCCCGCCCTGGGAGTACAGCCCCTTGCGCCGGGCGAGGTCGACCTGGCTCTCGTAGGAGCGGTAGGAGTCGGTCACCCCGATCCGCACACCGTCCGCCTCGGCCGCCGCCTTCATCTCTCGGAAGGCGCGGGCGGCCGGTCCGTAGAGGCGGTGGTTGCCGACGCCGATCGCCTCGAGGGCGCCGGGCGGGATCCGTCCGTTCCCGTAGGCCGCCAGTTCGGGCGGCGCCGACGTGCGACCGGACCGCTCGGTCGCGTGGGTGTGCGAATGGCCGGACCCCGCGTGGTTCTCCTCGACGGCGGTGGCGAGGGCCGCCTCGAACGAACCAGGTGCGCTCCGCGGCGCGGCGACGCCGGCGGTGCCGGGGGCAGGGCGCGGAGCGACCAAGGCCTGGATGGCGTGGATGCGCGCCTGGACAGCCTGGATTCCCTCGACCACGTCACCACCGGGTCAGCCAGTCGGACGCTCTTCCGATCGGCCGACCCGGCGGTGACTTGAGATGTCGCGCGAGGAGTGAGGGCTAGCCCAGCTCCTCGAAGCGCTGTTCGGCCTCCTGGCACTCCGACACCTCGTCGAACTGCTCGCCGAGGTCGCCGGGCGCTTCGTCGAGCGATTCGAACGGGGTCCCGACCGACGAGAAGGCCTCCTCGAGCTTCTCGCCCTCCTGCTGGAGCCGCGAGAGGTCCTGGAGCGTGGTGTCCTCGTCGAACTCGCTCAGCAGGTCGACGGCCTGTTCGAAGGCGGGCTCGGCCGAGCGGAGCGAGCGCACCAGGTCCTGCTGGAACTCCTCGCCACCCTCCACGTCGGGTGCGCCGAGGTCGTCGATCTCGTCGGTGAAGTCGGCGAATCCCGATGCCATGGTTCGCATGGCGGCTTCCATCTCGTTCAGCCCGCTCACGATGGCGTCGAGGTCCTGGGTGTCACCCAGGTCGCCCTCTGCTGCTTCGACCTGTTCCACTGCGGGGCGCAGGTCGTCCGCCAGCTGGAGGCCAGCCTCACAGACGGCCCGAGCCCACTCCTCGGAGCTCAGGTTCTCGCCACCGCCGCCCCCGCCACCGTCGTCGGAGCAGGCCGGGGTGGCGGCCAAGGCCACGACCGCTACGCCCACCGCCAGGATCGCCTTGCGCATCGGAACCCTCTTCTCTCGACCGTCAGAATCGAGGGATCGTATCGTCGCCAGGCGCCCCGACGACCTCAAGGTCTTCCCACCACGTCGCCGACCGGGGCGGCGGGATCCCCGACGAGCGGCTCGAGGACGTAGTCGGGGTGGTCTCGGCGGATGCGATCGAGCCGGTAGGGGCTCTCGAACAGGGCAAGCAGGGCCCCGTCGACGGTGCGCGTCAGGATGCGAACCCCGGACTCGTGGCGCAGCGAGTCGGCCGTGGCGGGGTCGGTTCGGCGGGCGAAGCGATGCTGCGTCGGGAACAGCTCGACCCGGGCGCCGAACTCATGTTCCAGCCGGTGGGCGGCCACCTCGAACTGGAGCGGCCCGACGGCGGCCAGGACGGGAACCGGGTCGCCGGTGCGCTCGTCGCGCAGGACCTGCACGACGCCTTCCTCCTCCAGCTGGGTGAGACCCCGCTGGAACTGTTTCGCGCGGTCGACCTCGGCCGGGCGGACCTGGGCGAAGTGCTCCGGCGCGAAGCTCGGAAGGGCCGGGAACTCGACGGGTTCCGACTCGAAGAGAGAGTCACCGACGCGGAGGCCACCGGCGTTCACGAGGCCGACGACGTCGCCGGGGTAGGCCTCGTCGATGGTCTGGCGATCGTCGGCGAGAACCTCGGTCGCGTAGTTCGTGGAGAAGGGTCGGCCGGTCTGGACGTGGACGAGGGTCATCCCACGCCGGAACGTTCCCGACTGCACGCGCACGAAGGCGACGCGGTCGCGGTGGCGAGGATCCATGTTGGCCTGGACCTTGAAGACGAGCCCCGAGAACGGGGCGTCCAGCGGACGGCGCGCCCCGAGACGGTCGGGGGCCGGCGCGGGCGACGGCGCCAGGTCGACGAGGGCGTCGAGGAGGTGCCGGACGCCGAAGTTGGTGAGCGCAGAGCCGGCGAAGAGGGGGGTGGTCTTGCCGCCGAGGAACGTGTCGGCGTCGAAGTCGGCGCCCACAGCGTCGAGGAGCTGGGCCTCCTCGAACGCCGCGCTCCACGCCTCGCCTTCCTCGGCGGCGGCGATCGCCGCGTCGACGACCTCCTCCGGTGCTCGGGTGGCGCCGCGTGCCGTACGGACGAAACGCGTGAACGTCCCGTCTCGGCGGTCGATCACCCCCCGCAGGTCCCCCGGAATACCGACCGGCCACGTGACGGGCGTCGGGCGGATGCCGAGGCGCTCCTCGATCTCATCGAGGACGGTGAGCGGGTCGCGCCCGGGCCGGTCGAGCTTGTTGACGAAGGTGACGATCGGGATGCCCCGGACGGCACACACCTCGTACAGCTTCACCGTCTGGGGTTCCACGCCCTTGGCGGCGTCGATGACCATCACGGCGCAGTCGGCGGCGGCGAGGACGCGGTAGGTGTCTTCGGAAAAGTCGCGGTGCCCGGGGGTGTCGAGGAGGTTGAGGACGGCGTCCCGGTAGGAGAACCGCAGCACCGTCGAGGTGATGGAGATGCCGCGGGCTCGCTCCAACTCCATCCAGTCGGACGTGGCGGCGCGCCGCCCCCGGCGCGCCTTCACCGCCCCGGCCTCTTCGACGGCGCCGCCGTAGAGGAGGAGCTTCTCGGTGAGGGTCGTCTTGCCCGCGTCGGGATGGCTGATGATGGCGAAGGTGCGCCGGCGCGCGGCTTCAGACACGGGGGACGACGACACGGCGAGGCCCGGGGCTCAGTCGGTGGCGGGCGGCTTGTAGAGGTCGCGGGTGACCTCGTCGACGAGCTGCGTGCTCGGCGTCCACTCGACAGATCCCGTCCGGCGCAGCTCCTCGAACGCGGGAACCGGGTCGGGGTCGGAGAAGAACCGCTCGTCGGAGTAGTCGGCCGGACGGCCGGTGGGGTCGAGCGTCCACCACGATGCCTCGAGGGCGATGCCGTTCGGGTCCATGAAGTAGATCGAGCGCAGAACGCCGTGGTCGACGACGTCGGTGACCTCGCAGTCGTGCTCCTTCAGGCGGTCGCGCAGGCGCAGGAGGGCGTCCTCGTCGGGCAGGGCCAGCGACAGGTGGTCGAACTGCGACGCTTGCGGGAACGGCACGCCGGCCGGCTTCGCGAAGGAGTCGACCTCGTGGTCGCGGTACTCGAAGAACGCCACGGTGTTGCCCTGGTCGAACTCGAAGAAGTAGTGCCGGAAGGCAGGCGTGGCGAGCGTGATGACGAGCCGGGCGCCCAGCACTTCGTGGTAGAAGCGCACGGTGGCGTCCATGTCGGTCGTCACCAGGGCGAGGTGGTGGACACCCCGCCAGAACGGTCGCTCCTCGCTGCTCATGCCTTCAGGGTACGACGTTGCTTCGCGCGTGTGAACCCGGGTCACGAGGTTCGCCGGTACCGGCGGACGGCCACGGGAGCGGTGACGAGGATCACGCCGATCGACCAGGCGACCGCCTCCACCACGACGTCAGCCGTGGGGCCGCCGAGCACCAGTGCCCGGATGGCGTCGACGTTGGCAGAGACGGGCTGGTTGTTGGCGAAGGCCTGGAGCCACCCCGGCATCGAGGCCACCGGGACGAAGGCCGACGAGGCGAACACGAGCACCGCCATGGGCGGGAAGGTGGCCGCCTGGGCCGCCTCGGCGTTGCGCACCGACAGCGAGAAGAGCGAGAAGAACCACGAGATGGCGACCGAGAGCAGCAGCACGAGCCCCATGGCGGCCAGGAAGGGAAGCGCGCCCGTGTGGACGCGGAAACCGACGGCGAAGCCCACGGCCGCCATGAGCGCCACGACACCGATGTTGCGGACGAGGTCGGCGAGCACGCGGCCCGTGAGGAAGGCCGAGCGGGCCATCGGGAGCGAGCGGAACCGTTCCACGATGCCCTTCCCGAGGTCGTCGGAGAGACCGATCACGGTGTTCATCCCGCCGAAGAGGACGGTCTGCACGAAGATCCCCGGCATGAGGAAGTCGACGTAGTCGACGCCGGGGACGTTGATGGCCCCGCCGAAGACGTACCGGAACATCAACACGAAGATGACCGGCTGGATCGTGCTGAACACGATCACCTCGGGGACGCGAGACATGGCGCGCAGGTTGCGCCCCCCGATGACGACACCGTCGCGAACGGCCGTCGCGATGCGGTTGGGGGTGGGGGAGGTTGCGGTGGTAGTCGTCATGCCGGTGCCTCCGTCGTCTCGTCGCTCGCCCCATCGGCCACCGGCCGGCCGGTGAGCTGCAGGAAGACGTCGTCGAGGGTGGGCTCACGGATCCCGAGCTGTTCGGGAGGAAGGCCGGCGGCGTCGAGGAGCCGGAGGATCTCGACGGACGCCCGGGCGCCGTCGTCGACGAGCACGCCGATCCTCTCACCGTCGAGCGTCTCGGTCGTCCCGATCTTCTCCAGCAGGGCGAGGGCCTCCCCGGCGTGCTCGGCGGCGACCCCGACCTCGACCACGGTGCGGCCGACGCGACTCTTCAACTCGCCC
>DATLFW010000071.1:0-5346 GCA_035540775.1 Acidimicrobiia bacterium | reverse complement strand
CCCTCGAGGCCGGTCGACGGATCAGTTCTCGAGGCACGATCGCCAGTCACACCCAGGGTCAGACCGGCCTCGGGGACGCCGAGTGGATCGTCACCGCCGCATTCCTCCAGGTGGTGGACCCAAGCGTTGATGTCACACCCCATCAGTACAGTACGAACATGCGTTCGATCACCGAGATCGAGACGGCGCTCGACGCCGTAGGGGAGGCCCTCGAGGGCTTCGACCCCCGCCTGTTGGCGGGAGACCAGGCCGCCGACCTGGCCGCCCGACTCGCCCGCGCCGTCAAGGTCTGCGACGCCGCCCGGGTGCGCAGCGCCGCCCGGGCCGTCGAGTGCGGCGCCCATCGCGACGCCGGACTGGCGACGCCCCACGAGTGGGCAGCGCGCCAGGCGGGCACGTCGGTCGGCCGGGCGAAGGGCGAGCTCGAACTCGCCGTTGCCCTCGACGAGCACGAGGCGACCAGAGAGGCAGTGGCGGCCGGCGACGTGTCGCTCGAACAGGCCGCCGACGTGGTGCGCACCGCCCAGGTCGACCCCGACGCCGAGGCCGAGATGCTGGCGGCGGCGAAGCGCTCCACCATGCGCCAACTCAAGGACAAGGGCCGCCTGATCCGCGCCCGAACGGAGCGCCCCGACGAGCGGCACGCCCGCCTCCACGCCATGCGCTCGTTCACGAGCGGCGTCGACGAGGAGGGCATGCAGTGGCTGACCGCCCGCGGCGCCCCCGGCACCCTCACGCATCTCATCAACGCCGTACAGCGCCAGTCGGGGCGCGAGTTCCGGGCGGCCCGCAGCGAAGGCCGGCGGGAGCGAGCCGAGGCCTACGCCTTCGACGCCTTCTTGAAGGTGGCGAACGGGGAGGCCGAAGGCGGACGGCCCGACTGGTCGGTCAACGTCCTCGTCGACTGGCCGGCCCTCGCCCGCGGCTTCGCCGAGAAAGGGGAGCGCTGCAAGATCCCCGGCGTCGGCGACGTCCCGGTGGCGTTCGTGCGCGACCTCCTCGAGCGCAAGCGGGCGTTCCTGAAGGCCGTCCTCTACGACGGCGTGGAGATCACGAAGGTGATGCACTTCGGCCGCCACCCGAGCGCCCACGTCTTGACCTCGCTGATGCTCGGCCCACCGCCCGACTTCGACGGGCCGAAGTGCCTGCGGTGCGGCAACCGGTACCAGATCGAGTGGGACCACCGGCGGCCGTACACGGCCGGCGGCCCGACGAACACGCGCAACATCGACGGGCTGTGCGATCCGTGCCACGTGAAGAAGACGGCCGAAGACCGGGCGGCCGGTCTCCTCAACCCGGTGCTCCGGGAGCGGGAGTTGGCCGGAGTGGCGGCCGGCGGGCGGCACGGCGAAGCCGGCGACGAACCGCTCGCCCTCGAGCTCCTCGCCCTCCCGCCGCCATAGCCGACAACGCCGGGATGCCAGACTGGCGGGGTTCGACCGAGCGAGGACGTGATGGCGGTCATCGACGAGGCGGTACGGGGGAGCCTTCCGGGCTCGGCGTTCTACGCCCTGCCCGGCATCGACCGGGCGCGCCTCTACAACCGCGACCAGGCGCCACGCTCGCCGGTCCATCACCTGACGGGCATCCGCATCACGCAGGTCGTCAGCGGGTCGGCGGTGGTGACGGTGCCGGCATCGCCGTGGTTGGCCCACCCGAACGGCGACTACAACGTCACCTTCCCCGCCGAGGCGGCCCTCGAGATCGCCGCCCTCACCGTCGCTCCGCCCGCCACCCGCATGGTGCTGCGCACCTTCCAGTACGCCCAGCTGCGGCCGTGCTCACCGGAGAGCGGCGTGTTCATGGGGCGGGCGACCGTCATCCACACCACCCGGTCGCTCGCCTTCGCCGAGGCCAGAGTGGAAGACGGCGAGGGACGCCTCATCGCTCACGCCACCGGCCACGTCGCCATGGTGCCGATCGAACCGGCTCCGGCGCCCGGCCCCGTGACCCCGGCCGACCACCCGTCGTACCCGACGGCCGACCCACATCGCCGCCCCATCGACCCGGCCGTGGTGGCGCTCTTCGACCACTTCGCCTCTCACGGCTGGCAGCAGGCTGGACCGCTCATGGTCGCCGGCGAGCTTCCGACGGCACCCCTCCACGAGCTCCTCGGGGTCTACGACATGGAGATCGAGCCCGGGCGCGTGGCCCAGACGATGCCAGCGTCGCCATGGTTCCAGGGCATCGACCCGCACGTCGTCCCCGGCCTCCTCACGACCGTCGCCCTCGACGTCTTCGGCGGGGCGAGCCTCACCCACCTTGAGCCGGGCCTCGACCTCGCCATCCTCTCGGCGTCGGGCCGCTTCACCCGCCCCGTCCCCGCCGACGGCCGCGGCCTTGCCTTTACTGCGGGAGCGACCATGGAGGACGACGGCGCCCTCGCCCTCGAGTGCCACATCGAAGACCGCGACGGCACCGTCGCCCACCTGACGGGCGTGGCGCTCCCGGTCCCCATCAAGGGCCAAGCCCGCCGGGCGGCGCCGGAGTCGATCCTCACGACGGTGCTCTTCACCGACATCGTCGGCTCCACCAGCGCCGCCGAGCGGGTCGGCGACGCCCAGTGGGCGCAGGTGCTCGACGCCCACCGCAGCATCGTCCGCGGCGAACTGGAGCGCTTCGGCGGCCGGGAGGTCAACACCACCGGCGACGGGTTCCTCGCCACCTTCGACTCGCCCCGCCGGGCGGTCGAGTGCGCCCGATCGATCCGCGACGGCGTGCGCCGGGTGGGGGTCGAGATCCGGGCCGGTGTGCACACGGGGGAGTGCGAGGTGATGGGCCGCGACATCAGCGGAACGGCCGTCAACCTCGCGTCCCGCATCGAGTCGTGCACCCGCCCCGGCGAGGTGTGGTTCTCCGGAACGGTCCGCGACCTCCTCGTCGGGAGCGGCCTCACCGTCCAGGACGAAGGCCCCCACGAGCTGAAGGGCATCCCCGGCGAGGTGTGGCTGTTCTCCCTCAAGGACGCCGACTGACGCGGCTGGGCGTTCTCAGGTGGTCAGGCAGTGACCCATGCAGGTGTCATGCAGGGCCGGTCATTCGGGGTCGTCGGCCCCGGCGCCGGCCACCAACTCGTAGGCACCGGGGGTCATCTCGTCGCACAGGTCGGCCATGGCGGCGAAGACCTCTTGCGTTTCGGGCTTGGCCCGCATGTTGGCGATGTCGTCGAGGCTGTCCCACGGGCCGAACGAGTAGAAGATTCGCGGATCCTCGACGCTGCGGATGAGGGTGCCGCGGCCGACGCCGGGGAGGGTGGAGAAGTAGGCGCCGAGAACCCCCGTCCAGGCGGCGACGAAGTCGTCCTCCCGGCCCTCCTTCACGTGCCAGCGGGCCAGCGTGTAGGCCGTCATGGTTCCCTCCCGGTGATCCCGGTCGCCGTCGGGTATGCGCCATGATGACCCACCCGTCGATCCCGTGCAGGAGGAGTGCGAATGGGCACCCGTGACGTCGAAGCGAACTACTCCGTCACCGAGTTCGTCGCGAAGCTGCGTCGACTGGCCGACGCCCTGGAGGCGGAGCGGCCGTTCCGAATCCAGATCGCCGGCGAGCGCTTCCACGTGCCCCGCCACGCCCAGATCAGCGTCGAGCACGAGCGCGGCGACGAAGAGGAAGAGGTCGAGTTCCAGCTCAAGTGGCGGATCGAGGACGCCGGCGAGCCGGACGACGACGAGCTGGAAGTCTGACGAGCCGGAAGTCTGAGAAGCCTCCCGGCTAGCCGCCGACCCCCTCCCGTGCCCCGGCGACGCAGCTCTCGACGGCCCCGACGGCGGTTCGTGCGTCGCGCCCCGACCATGCGTCGGCGCCGAGGCGACGAGCGTGCTCCTCGTCGGCAACGGCGGCTCCACCGACGAGGATCGGCGCCGCGATGCCGGCGTCTCGCACCGCCCGGATGGCGGCTCGGATCTTGAGGTCGCCGGGGGCCGTGGTCGCGCCGATGCCGACGGCGACCAGCCGGTTCGCTTTGCGGGCGCAGTCAGCGAACGACCGGTCCATCGGGTTCGCCCCCATGTCGAGGACCTCGAACCCGGCGCCACGCAGCAGGTCGGCGAGCATGATCGACGGGAGGCCGTGGTGGTCGCCGGGGGCGGCACCGACGACCACGGTTCCGCGCTTGCGCCCCGGCCGAGCGAAGCGGGGTCCGAGGCGGCCGATGAGCCGGTGAGCGACGATCGCCGCCCGGTGCTCGTCGGCCACGGTGAGCCGGTTGGCCGCCCACCCTTCCCCGATGTCGTGGAGCGCCGCTGCGATCGTGTCGACGTACACGTCCGCTGGTTCCGCCCCTGACGCCAGCACACCTTCGACGATCCGCCACGCTCCCGGTTCGTCGCCCGCCACCATCCGATCGGCCAGCTCTGCCGTCCGGGAGACCGGGCGCCCGCGACGGCCCCGGCGCCCCCGGGGAGCGGGGGAGCGGAGCAGGTCGAGATCGGCGGGGTCGACCATCCACTGCACGCCGTCTCGGGTCGCCGGCAAGCGACCGGTGCGGACGTAGCGATAGGCGGTCATGTAGTGGACACCGAGCCGGTCAGCGGCCTCGGTGAGGGGAATGCGGTCAGCAGCCATCGTCCCCGAAAATTACTACTTAATAAAACGGGCCCCAGGGGACGAAGGCGGGCATCGCTCCGACCTCACGGAATCCTGCTCTTGTATTAAGTGCTAATGAATAGGTACGGCACCGCACGTCCCAAGGAGCGGCAGTGGAGCGAGAACGCAGTCGTGAGACGACCGGGAGCCTGACGGTCCTCCACGGCATCCCCGATTTCGACACCGACGTCTACGCCGACGGCGAACTGATCATCGACGAATTCGAGTACGGCGTCGCGTTCGGTCCGCTGACGTTGCCGGGCGGCGACCACACGGTCGAGACGCGCTCGGCAGGTTCGGCTCCCACAGGCGAGCCGCATCTCGCCGGCCCCGTTCCGCTGCCCGCAGGGGCAAGCGTCACGGTCGTCACCCATCTCGCCCCGACCGATGAGCCGACCCTCACCACGTTCGTCGACGACATGTCACCCGTCGAGATGGGCCGGTCGCGGGTGGTGGTTCGCCACACCGCCCCCTTGGACGCGGTGGACGTCGTCGTTGGCGCAGAGATCGTTCTGCACGCACTCACCAGTGGCGGCGAGGAGACCTTGGTGCTGCTGCCCGGGGAGTACGACGTCGTCGTGAGGGTGGCGGGTGAGACCACCGAGGCGTTCGCCGAGCCCCTCACGTTCCAGGAAGGTACGGCGTACTTCCTGCACGTCGTCGGTCACGCCGATGGTGACGTGGAAATCCTCGGAACCATGGCGAGTTCCTCGGACGCGAGCCCAGCCCGGACGGACGAGCGTGATGCGGGACTGGATGGCG
>DATLFW010000070.1:0-2171 GCA_035540775.1 Acidimicrobiia bacterium | reverse complement strand
CTGTCGCGCCGGTGGCTGGTCCTCGTTCCAGGAGGCGTCGTGGTGCACGATCCCCTGACGCTCGCCGACCCGGTCTTGTGCCCCCGCGATCGTCTGGCTGCCGTCGACGCGGGGGCCGACCCCGACGCCCTCGACCTGCGGCTCGGCGCACGAGGCGGCGCCGTGACCGTGCGGCTCACGACCGCCGTCCCGTTCGCCGTGATGGAACGCAACCGGCGGGTCGCGAACGTCGTGGAGACCGACGCCGTCGTCGTGGCGGTCACCCGCCCGGGCACCTTCCTGGCGACGGCGCAGCGGAAATTGCGTAGGGTCACCGGCGCCGTATGACGATCGATCGCGACTTCTGGAGCGGGCGCAAGGTCTTCCTCACCGGGCACACCGGGTTCAAGGGGGCCTGGCTGGCCGCGTGGCTCACCGACCTCGGCGCCGATGTGACCGGCTTCGCCCTGGCTCCCTACACCGACCCGGCGCTGTGGAGGTTGATCGGTGAGCGCCTCCCCATCACGTCGGTGGAAGGCGACGTACGCGACGGCGACGCGGTGGCGAAGGCCGTCGCCAACGCCGCCCCGTCCGTGGTGCTCCACCTCGCTGCCCAGCCCATCGTGCGTACCAGCTACCTCGACCCGGCCGGCACGTTCGCCACCAACGTCCAGGGCACGGTCAACACGCTCGAGGCCGTCAGGACGGTCGGGGGCGTCGACGGCGTCGTCGTGATCACGAGCGACAAGGTCTACGAGAATCGGGGCACCGGCGAGCCGCACCGGGAGGACAGCCGTCTCGGCGGAGACGACCCGTACAGCGCGTCGAAGGCCGCCGCGGAGCACGTCGTCCACGCCTACCGGACCAGCTACCGCGGGCAGGGCTTCCCCCCGATGGCCAGCGTGAGGGCGGGCAACGTCGTCGGGGGTGGCGACTGGTCGACGGACCGGCTGGTGCCCGACGTCGTCCGGGCGCTCGACACCGGGGAGCCGGTGTCGCTCCGCTACCCGCAGGCGACCCGCCCGTGGCAGCACGTCCTCGACCCGCTGAGCGGCTACCTCGTGACAGCCCAGGAGCTCGTCGGGAACGCCCGGTCGGTGCCACCGGCCGTCAACTTCGGTCCGCCGCCCGAGGGCGAGACCTCGGTCGTCGACGTCGTCGAGCGCCTCTCTGCGCACTTCGACGGCAAGCCGGGGTGGGTGCATCCGGGCGGCGAGGAGCCGCACGAGGCGCCCCGACTCACCCTGTCGATCGACCTGGCCCGGGTGACGCTCGGGTGGCGCCCGCGCCTCGACCTCGAGGCGACCCTGGCGTGGACGGCCGAGTGGTACGCCGCCTGGCGCGCCGGAGGCGACCCCCTCGAAGCCACCCTCGACCAGATCCGCCGCTACGAGGAGCTGGCGCCCGGCACGCGGGCCTAAGGATTCGTCGCCAGCCGCGACGCACGTGAGAGGCTCTGTTCATGGCACGTCGATGGATTGCCCTCGCGGTGCCTGCGATCGCTCTCGCTGCCGGCCTCTTCATTCCGCCCCTGGTTTCGCGTTCGGTCGTCGCTGACGACGAGGTCGTGCGCTGGACCATGGTCGACGTCTCGGAAGGCGACCGACAGGGAGACGCGCACCTCATCGAGTTCGCGACGACCACCGTTCTCATCGACACGGGACTCGAGGATCTCGCCCGAAGCCGGCTGCTTCCGGTCCTGGAGCAGCGCGACGTCTCGAGGATCGACCACCTGTTCATTTCACATGCGCACCGCGACCACTACGGAGGTCTCATCGTCCTCGCCGACTCAGGCGTCGAACTTGGCACCGTCTACTTCCACAAGCCGGACCCTGCGATATGCAAACGCGAGGTGCCATGGGGATGTGACGCGGCCGAGATCGACCGGTACACCTCCGCACTGCGGGAGCGAGGCGTCCGCTTCGGGGACGCCGTGAACGGCATGGCGGTCGATGTCGGGAGCACGGCATCGCTCACGGTGCTCTATGCGTACGACGGAGGGCCGGGGAGTCCCCTTCGGAACATCGACGTGAACGACACTTCACTGATCATGCGCCTCGACGTCGGCGACGTCAGTGCCCTCTTCACCGGAGACCTGAATCGGAAGTTCGGAACCTTCCTCGCGAGCGCAGATCTCGAACTGCGCTCGCGGCGCCTTCTCAAGGTCCCACACCATGGAGCCGAAGGCGTCG
>DATLFW010000069.1:0-5840 GCA_035540775.1 Acidimicrobiia bacterium | reverse complement strand
TCGCGAACGTCATCGCGGCGTGTCGCACCACAGCCGGACGGCCCTCGGCGTGGCCGTCCGCTCCCGGGTGACCGTTGCCATGCCTCCGTGTGACGCCGACCAACGAGCCCGGCTCCACGCCGACATGGCAGCGTCGGGCATCGAGGCCCGCCACGAGGTCGTCCCGGTCGATCCCGGCGACGTTCTCGACCTGCTCACCCGCCAGGGGCTCGACGTCACGTCGATGGGCAGGAAGGCCTCGGAGGATCCCCTCCTCCACGCATGCGCCGCAGCGGCTGGGCACCTGGCGGCGTCCTGGGCGGTGGCGGACTGATGGCTGACCGCTTCGAGCGCCTGGCGAACCTGGTCGCCTGCCTTCTCGACACGCCGCGGCCGTTGTCGTTGGAGGAGATCGTGGACCGGGTCCCCGGATATCCGCCCGACAAGGCGTCGTACCGGCGCCAGTTCGAGCGCGACAAGGACGCCCTGCGCGGCCTCGGCATTCCGGTGACGGTGGAGCAGCACCAGTTCGCCGACGAGGAGGGGTATCGCGTCCACCGCTCCGACTACGAGCTGCCGGAACTCGACCTCACGGCCGAGGAGCGAGCCGCGCTGCACACGGCGGTCACGGCCGTCCAGCTCGAGGGCGGGGAGGGGCGAGAGGCGCTGTGGAAACTCGGCGGTCTCGGCGGCGAGGAGGCCCCGACCCTCGGTGCCATCCCCAGCGCTCCGCAGCTGCCAGCCCTGGTCGAGGCGTCTCGGCGCCGGGCGCCGGTCGGATTCACCTACCGGGGCAAGCGCCGTACGGTCGATCCCTACGTCGTCTTGTTCCGCGACGGCAACTGGTACGTGCTCGGGCACGACCACGATGCCGGGGAGGTCCGCGCCTACCGGGCCGACCGCATCGAGGGGGGCCTCGACGTCGGCGCCGACGACGCCTTCACCCGCCCGGACGGGTTCGACCCGGCCGCCATGCTCCACGACGAGCCGTGGCGGTACGGCGCCGAGCCACCCGTCGAGGCTCTTGTCCAGGTCGACGGGCCGGCGGCGGGGTGGGTCGTGCAACGGCTCGGCCACGACGCCGTCGTCGAGAGCGACGGCGACCGGGTGGTGGTGCGCTTTACCGTGACGAACCGCGAAGCGTTCCGTTCGTTCGTCGTCGGCCTCCTCGACCATGCCGTCGTGCTCGAGCCGGCCGACCTGCGGGCCGAGGTCGTGGAGTGGTTGACGGCGGTGGCGGGAGGAGCCCGATGAGCCCCCGACCGCAGGCGGCCGACCGGCTCCGGCGCGTCCTGGCGATCGTCCCCTACATCGCGGCCCGGGGGGTCGTCTCCATCGCCGAGCTCTCCGAGGCGTTCGGCGTGCCGGAGGCCGAGATCGAGGCCGACCTCGACATCCTCCCGTTCTGCGGCCTCCCGCCCTACACCCCCGACCGCCTCATCGACGTCAGCCTCGACGGCGAGTTCGTGAGCATCCGGTTCGCCGAGTACTGGTCGCGACCCCTGCGCCTGACGCCCGCCGAGGGTTTCGCCCTCCTGGCCGCCGGCCGGGCGCTGTTGGCCGTCCCCGGGTCGGATCCCGAGGGGCCGTTGGCGAACGCGCTCGCCAAACTCGAGGCCGCCCTCGGCGCCCAGGAGGTGCTGGAGGTCGACATCGGCGAGCCCGACCACGTCGACGAGCTCCGCCGGGCAGCCGAGCGGCGGGAGCAGGTGGAGATCGAATACTGGTCGTTCGGCCGCGACGCCATGACGACGCGAACGGTCGACCCGTACGGCGTCCACAACCTGCGGGGGCACTGGTACCTGGCCGCCTTCTGTCACCAGGCCGGCGACGACCGGCTCTTCCGCGTCGATCGTGTTCAGGCCGTCCGCCTGACCGGCGACCATTTCGCCCCGCCGACGGGCTCCGAAGCCCCGCACGACGTGTTCGACCCGGAAGGCGAGACGACCCTCGTCACGCTCGATCTGCCCGCCGACGCCCGCTGGGTCGTGGAGGCCTACCCGACGGAGTCGGTGACGGAGCGGAAGGACGGCCGGATGGAGGTTCGTCTCCCCGTGGCCGCCCGGGCCTGGCTCGAGCGGCTGATCCTGGCCGTCGGCGCCGAAGCCCGGGTGGTGGATCCGGCCGACTGGGTCGACGTCGGCTCGGAGGCTGCCTCCCGAGTCCTCGCCCGCTATCGCTGACGCCGACTCGGGAATCCGGCGCCCGTCTGCGAGGATGAAGCCCGCGTGTCACACCACGAACCACCGCCCGAAGACGAGAGCGACCCGGATACCCCCGCCGAGGGCGACGCGGGGGTGCTGACCGCCGACAGCGCCGCCGAGCCCGCCGCCCACAACCTGCGGCGGGTTGCGGAATGGGTCGTGCTCATCGTCGTCGCTCTCGCCGTCGCTTTCACGCTGCGGATCTTCGTCGTCCAGTCCTTCTACATCCCTTCGGAATCGATGACCCCCACGCTCCAGGTGGGCGATCGGGTCCTCGTCAACAAGCTCGCCTACCGCTTCGGCGACCCGAAGCGGGGCGACATCGTGGTGTTCGAGGCGCCGCCGGGGGAGGGGAGCGCGACCGTCCACGACCTCATCAAGCGGGTCGTGGGGCTCCCGGGCGAGAAGATCGAGGGCCGGGACGGTGACATCTACGTCGACGACCGCCGCCTGGAGGAGTCCTGGCTGCCCGACGGCGTGCGGTCGAGGGAGTTCGGCCCCGTCCGCATCCCCGACGACCACTACTGGGTGCTGGGGGACAACCGGCAGGGTTCCCGCGACTCCACGTTCTTCAAGTCGATCCCACGTGACTCGATCGTCGGCGAGGCCTTCGTCCGCATGTGGCCGATCCCCGACATCGGGTTCATCTAGCCCGCCAGTTCCTCCCACTCCCCGACGAGGGCGACCATGCGGGCGACGTGGTCGGAGTAGACGGCGTCGACGCCGTAGGCGAGCACCTCTCGGAAGTGCCGCGTCTCTTGGACGTCCCAGGCGAACGCTGCCACCTCGAAGCGGTGGAAGAGGACGACCAGCCCGGCCGACCACTCGGTGCGGTGGAGGTTGAAGGCGTCGATGCGTTGCTCCGCCAGGGTGGCGGCGTGCCGCTCGGGGGTCACGTCGAGGTCGCGGCGGGTTGTGGAGTGCACCAGACGGACGTCGCCGTTGGAAGCCCGGATGTCGGCGAGGACGGCCAGATCGGGGGAGCAGAGCCACAGGCGCGACGGGTCGCCGTGGACGGCCGCCACGTCGAGGACGGCGCCCGCGGCCGTCGGGTCCTTCAGGTCGAGCGAGACGTGGAGTTCGGGGCCGACGGCGCCGTAAAGGTCGGCGAGGGTCGGCACGTCGTGGCCGGCGAGGTCGGCGGCCGTCGTCCGCTCGACCTTCACGCGCCGGAGCCCCGACCGCAACACGGCGTCGTGCGCCATCACCGGGACGCCGTCGCCAGAGAGGCGCACGTCGGACTCCACGCCGCGCGCGCCCGCCGAGCGGGCGGCGGCGAACGCCTCGACGGTGTTCTCGGGTCGATCTGCCGCGCCGCCCCGGTGGGCGAAGGTGATCACTGGCACGCCGGCATCGTCGCGCGTTGCCGGCGGGTGGCGTCGATCCCGGCGGCGAGGTCGGGCGTCAGGCCCGTTGGTCGGTAAGGACGTCGCCGCCCGGTGGCTGCATCGAGGACGCGACTTCCGCCCGGCGGGGGAGGACGATGCCGAATCGCGAACCCACGCCGAGCCGCGAGTCGCATTCGAGGTACCCACCGAGGATCTCAGTGAGGCGGCGGACGACGTAGAGCCCCATCCCGGTGCCGCCGTGCCGTCGGGTGGCCGATCCGTCGAGCTGGACGAAGGGTTCGAAGACCCGGGCGAGATCGCCCGACAAGATCCCGGGGCCCTCGTCGCTGACCGCGAGCGTGACGTCGTCCGGTGCCGGGCGGACCTCGACCGTCACGGGCCCGTCCGAGAACTTGAGGGCGTTGTCGAGGAGGTGACGGAGCACTTGCTCGACGATCCCCCGGTCGGTGGCCACGGTGAGGTCGCCGGCCGAATGGACGACCTCGACCTGGCGATCGGGGTCGCGCGTCAGGACCTCGGCGACGACGCTCTCGACGACCCGGTCGATCTCGACGGGCACGCGTGCCGCCACCATCTGCTCGCCCCGCCGCTCGCGAGAGAGGAAGAGGAGATCCTCGATGATCTGAGCGAGGCGGCCGGACTGGGCGGCGATGGCGGTGAGGAACTGCCGGCGCTGCTCCGGATCGAGCGTGTCGTCGCGGGCGGCCAGGGTCTGAGCGAAGCCCGAGATCACCGTGAGTGGCGTCCGGAGTTCGTGGGCCATCACCGCCACGAAGTCGGCCGTGAGGCGTGTCTTCTCCTGTCCGGTCTCCACGTCCTCGAGGGCGACCATGCGAGCCATGGTGTCGGCGCCGTCGGCGACCCGGCTCACGACGGCCCGGAACGCCCGCGGCGGCCGGCCGAGGCGTACCTCGCGCTCGAAGGCGGTGTCGTCCCCCGTGAGCAGCGCCTCGACGTCGGGGACGCCGAGGAGTCCGGCGACGGGGCGGCCGACGTCGAAGCTTCCCGACAGGCCGAAGAGTTCACAGGCGGGCGGATTCACCCGGGTGAGGCGTCCGTGCCCGTCCACGGTGAGGACCGGGAGGGGAAGCGCCTGGATGGCGGCGTCGAGTTCGGCCTCCCGGTGAGCGAGCGTGGCGGCGAGGGCATCGCGGCGGGCGACGTTCGCCACGTGTGCCGCCAGCCCCTCCACCAGCTCGACCATCCGGGCGTCGGTCGCGTGGGCAGCCAGGACGCCGAGCCAACGGTCGGCGACCACCGGGGCGAAGAGGAAGCGGCCGTCGGTGCCCAGATGGATGGTCACCGAGCGTTCGGGTGGCACCGGGCGGTCCCGCCAGTCGGCGGCGAGGCGGCGGAAGTCGTCGTGCCCCACGAGGCGGCCGAGTTGCTCACGGTCGATCCCCGGGTGGCGGACGACGCGGAGTCGCTCGCCTTCGAGGAGGCAGCCGATGGCCGGCCCACCCGTCACGCGAGCAAGGAGCCCGGTGGCGAAATCGAAGGCGTCGACGAGGTCGCTGGCGGCTCCGACCGACGCGAGCGCGGCCACGATGCCCGAGACGGGCAGCGTGTCGGCATCTCGGGCGGGCGGACGACGCGTCTCTCTGCGGACCCCACCGGTCATGCGTGCGGTATCGGTCGTCGCGTGCCTCTTCTGGAGCGTCTGGGCAGGGCGAAACCGGACCGTCGGTCCGGGGCCGGACAACCCGATCGGGTCATTGACGAGAAGGTCCTCAAGGCCGGGAGGGGCGCGGACGATGAACGCCCTGACGGTGCGAAGGAGGCAAAGGTGACCACGATCCGCGCGAGTTGTCCCACGTGTGGTGACGTACAACTGAAGCCCGACGACCTCTTGGTCCGGGTCTGCGCCGACGACAACTCGGGCGCGTACTGCTTCAACTGCCCGGAGTGCGGGTTCGGCGTCTCGAAGGACGCCAGTCCTCGCATCGTCGAGCTGCTCGTCTCGACCGGCGTGCGGATGGACGTGTGGCGCCTCCCGGCCGAGCTCCACGAGGAGAAGGCGGGGCCCCGGCTCACGCACGACGACCTCCTCGACCTGCACCTCCTGTTGCAGGACGAGCGCTGGTTCGACCGCCTCGAAGCCCTCGTCGACGGCACCCCCGAACGCGACGGCGCCTAGCGCACGTTCTTGGCCCTTTCTGCAGGCCTATGGCCTGCTTTCGGGGCCAAGTTCGAGATTCTCCGACGGCGCCATGTCGGAGGCCGAGGCGCACGTGCGCTTCGATGCGATGATCGAGCGCTGTGCCGAATTGCCCTTCGCCAAGCAGCCGATCGTCGAGCGCTCCTCGGA
>DATLFW010000068.1:0-5404 GCA_035540775.1 Acidimicrobiia bacterium | reverse complement strand
CTTCCAGGCCGCGGTGTACATGGGTCTTCACGGAACCGGGCGCCACGCCGAGAGCGGCGGCGACCTCCTGTTCCGACAGGTCGGCGAGGTAGCGCAGCGACACCGCCTCCCGCTGCCGCCGAGGGAGTCCACGGAGGGCGGCGGCAAGTGCGAGCCTCAGGGCGACGACGTCCTCGGCGCCCTCCGTGGACAGCTCCACCTCGGCGGTGGGCTTGCGGCGGCGCAGCTCGTCCAGCGCCAGGTTGGTGGTGACGCGCAGCACCCACGCGGTGCGGTATTCGAGCCCGGCAACCTTGCGCCAGCGAGCGTAGGCCCGGGCAAGCGCCTCGGCGGCGACGTCCTCGGCGAGCGCCTGGTCGCCGAGCATTCGACGGGCGACCCGCACGGCGCGGGGGTAGAGGTCGTCGAAGGCGGCTTCGAAGTCGAGATCCGGTTCGACCGGTTCCGCCAGGATCACGTCCATCACCCTGTTCAACGGGCTCGGACGCCGCGAGGTTGACACGGCGGGCAGAAACTCGCGCCGTGCGTGGTCAGAGCAGCCCCTGGAAGGCGCCGCCGTCGACGAGCACGCTCGTCCCGGTGACGAAGGACGCCGGTTCCGAACAGAGGAAGGCCACGACGTCGCCGAAGTCTTCGGGGCGCCCGAGCCGCCCGACGGGGATGGAGTCGGCCGTGAAGCGACCACCCCCCAGTTCGCGGATGCGCTCCGTGTCGTGGGTTCCGGGAAGGGCGAGGTTCACGGTGATCCCGTCACGGGCCACCTCACCGGCCAAGGTCTTGGAGAAGGCAGCGAGGGCCGCCCGGGCGGTGTTCGAGAGCGCCATCCCGGGTGCAGGCGACTTCACCGTCATGCTGGCGATGAAGCAGATGCGTCCCCATCCGGCTGCCCGCATCGGCTCGACCGCCGCCCGGGCCATCCGGATGGAAGCCATGCAGTTGGCGTCGATCGCTGCTCGGTAGGCCTCGTCGTCGTGGTCGAGAGCATTCCCGGGCGGCGGTCCGCCGGCGTTGGCCACCAGGACGTGCAGGGCGCCGAACCGTTCCACCGTGGCAGCCACCAGCGCCTCCGGTTCAGCGACCACGTCGAGGCGGAGGGCGTGGACACGTGTGTCGTCGCCGGCGGCCGCTGCCACCTCGCTGCGAGCCTTCGCCAGGTGCTCTTCCCCGCGAGCGCAGATCACGACGTGGGCGCCGTCACGGGCGAGCGACACGGCAGAAGCCTTCCCAAGTCCGCGGCTGGACGCCGCCACCGCCGCCACCCGTCCGTGCAGACCCAGATCCATCACGCCACCTCGTACACCGCGTGAGACGCCGTGTTCAGCGCCTCCACCCCCGAATCGGTCACCACGACGATGTCCTCGATCCGCATGCCGAAGCGGCCCGGGAAATAGATCCCCGGTTCGACGCTGAACGCGTGCCCTGGCCGAAGAACCGCGACGTTGCCTTCGACGATGTAGGGCTCCTCGTGCGCCTCGAGCCCGATCCCGTGTCCGGTGCGGTGGATGAAGGCGTCGCCGTAGCCCGCTTGTGCGATCCGGCGGCGGGCAGCGGCGTCGACCGACGCACAGGTGGCGCCGGGGCGCACCGCCTCGACGGCGGCCCGCTGCGCATCCTCGAGCCCGGCGAACGCCTCGGCGAACCCGTCGGGCGCCTCGCCCACCACGAAGGTCCGCGTGATGTCGGAGCAGTAGCCAGCCATCCGCCCGCCGAAATCGCACACCACGACGTCGCCCGCCTCGACCACCCGCCGTCCCGGCGTGTGGTGAGGGCTTGCCCCGTTGGGGCCGCTCGCCACGATGGCGAAATTCGCCTCGTCGTGGCCGGCATCGAGCATCCGCTCCACGAATTCGCGGCTCAGGTCGACCTCGGTGCGACCGGCGAAGGGACGTGTGGCCATGTCGGCCACCACCGCGTCGACGGCCCGGGCGGCGGCCCGGAGGGCGGCCACCTCGGTGGCGTCCTTCTGCGCTCGCAGCGGGCCGGTGAGCGTCGATGCCGCCACCATCTCCACCGTCGGCCAACGATCCTGGAGAGCGAGGACGAACCGGGCCCACGTCTGGTCGCCGATGGCGACCCGGCGCGGACGGCCCCCGAGCGTCGCCACGATGTCGACCGGATCCTCGATCTCGTCCCAAGCACGGACGTCGAACACTTCCGGCTGCTCGACCACCCGCGGTGCTTCCAGCCGCGGCACGACGAGGGTGGCAGCGCCGCCGCGAGGGACCACGAGCATGGTCAGGCGCTCGAGCGGCATCGCCTCGTACCCCGTGAGGTACGGGAGGTCGGCGCCGACGGAGACGAGCAGCACGTCGACGCCGTCGTCGTCCATGCGGCTGCGCACGGCCGCCATCCGGGCCTCGAACATGGGCCGCATCCTACGGCCGGCGTCCCCGCCCGCCGGACGTGCCCTTCTAGGATCCGCCCGGTGCGGAGAGGATCCACCAAGGAGCCGGCTTCCCGTCCGGTCGTCCTCGGCATCGTCGGCGTGATCCTGGCGGTCGGCACCGCCCTCCACGCCTGGTTCCTCAGCTCGCCGCTGCGGGTGATCGACTCCGACGAGGCGGTCGTGGGGCTGATGGCGCGGAATCTGCTCGACGGCGACTTCGAGCCGTTCTTCCTCGGCCAGCACTACGGCAGCTCGCACGAGTCGATCGGAGTGGCTGCCCTGATGGCCCTGCAGGTGCCACAGGACGTCGCCATGCGCGTCGTCCCCATGCTCTTCTTCGCCGCTGCGGCGGTGCTCGTCTGGCGGATCGGGCGGCGGGTGGTGGGCGAGCCGGGGGCCTCGATCGCCGGAGCGCTCGCCTGGGCCGCACCCGCCGGACTCGTGTGGATGTCGGTGAAGGAACGCGGGTTCTACGGCGCGACCCTGGCGTTCGGGCTCGCCGCCATGCTCTTCGCCCTCCGCTTCGCCGACGAGCGCCATCCCCGCGACGCCGTGCTCCTCGGGTTCTTCGCCGGGTCCGCCGTATGGGCGAGCCCCCAGTCGATCTACCTCCTGCTCCCAGCCGCCGTCTGGGTCACCGTGGTGGCAGTGCGCCGGTTCGGGTGGGGCGACTCGCTCCGCTCGGGCGCGGTCGTGGCGGTCAGCGCCGTCGTCGGCGCCCTGCCCTGGATCGTTGCCAACGTCCGGCGCGACTGGGCGTCGCTCGACGCGCCCACGCAGCCCCCGTCGACCTACTTCGAGCGCCTCGATCTCTTCTGGACCCGCGGCTTCGCCGTCGTCCTGGGATTCCGTCATCCATTCACGTCGGAATGGTTCGGCGGCACCACCGGCCAGGTCGCCTACGCCCTCGCGGCGGTGGCCCTCTTCGCCGGCCTCGCCGTGTGGCTGGTGAAGCGCCCCGAGCAACGGAGGACGGTCGCGCTCGTCGCCGGCGCCATCGTCGCCTACCCGTTCGTGTTCGCCGCCCTCCCCACGTCGTGGTTCATGAACGACCCGCGGTACGTGACGTTCCTGCCGCCGCTCGTCGCCGTCGTGGTCGGTGCCCTGGCCCTCCGGCACGTCGCCTGGGCGGCGGGGGCGGCCGCCGTCATGCTCGTGCTGTCGGTCATCGGCACCAACGCCGCCGTCGAGATGGGCGACACGTGGGGTCGCTGGGACGTGGCCGCGTACTCCGTCGAACCGGTCGGTCGCCTCCTGGAGTCGGAGGGCGTGGACGCGGCGTTCGCCGATTACTGGATCGCCTACCGCCTCACCTTCGCCACCGAGGAGCGCGTGGCGGCCTCACCGCTCACCAACATCCGGACGGTGCCGGTCGAGGAGGAAGCCCGCTGCGGAGACGCGCCGGCGTACGTGACCTACCGAGGATCGGCCGACGTCCCGACCATCGAGCACGCGTTGCGCGAGCGCGACGTCGACTTCGAGACGGAGCACGTCGGGGCGTTCACGGTCGTCCTGCCCGAGGAGCGCGTCCTCCCCGAGGAGATCGCACCGCTGTGGGAGTCGGTCCGCGTCGGTGCCGTCGACACGACCCGTCCCCCTTCCTGCCCCACCGCCTGACCGGGAGGCTCCGTCCTCGTCCTCCTCCTCTTCCTGTCTTGGGGGAGTTCACCGTGTCACACACGGTCAACTCCCCCAAGACGGCGAAGGGGGTTGGCGGGACGGAGCGGGACGGAGCCAGACGGGGACGGGAATAGCATCCGCGGTGTGCCGGAGATCGAGGTGGTCCGAGGCGACATCACCGCCGAGCGCGTCGACGCCGTGGTGAACGCCGCCAACTCGTCGCTCATGGGCGGCGGCGGCGTCGACGGCGCCATCCACGCCCGGGGCGGGCCAGCCATCCTCGAGGAGTGCAAGCGGCTCCGAGCGGAGCAGTACCCCGACGGGCTCCCCACCGGGCACGCGGTCGCCACCGGCGCAGGCGACCTCCCGGCCCGCTGGGTCATCCACACCGTCGGACCCGTCTACTCGCACCACGACGACCCGTCAGGCTTGCTGGTGTCGTGCCACCTCGAGTCGCTCCGCGTGGCCGACGAACTCGGCGCGACGACCCTGGCGTTTCCCGCCATCTCGACCGGCGTCTACGGATATCCCGTGGGCGACGCGGCACCGCTCGCCGTGGGCGCCGTCGCCAACGCCGAGACGCGGGTGGCGCTCGTCCGTTTCGTCCTCTTCAACGACGAGGCCTACGAGGCCTTCGAAGCGGCCGTCGCCTCCGCCTTCTGACCCGCCGCCTTCGCGTGGTAGCTCGACCGCGTCAGCGGCCCCGCCTCCACGTGAGCGAAGCCGAGTGATTCGCCGTACGCGCGCAGGTCGTCGAACTCCTCGGGCGTCCACCACTTCACGACCGGGAGGTGGTGGGCCGACGGACGGAGATACTGCCCGACGGTGAGGATGTCGACGCCGACGTTGCGCAGGTCGCGCATGGCGCCGCGGACCTCGGTCGCGGTCTCCCCCATCCCGAGGATGATCCCCGACTTCGTCACCAGCCCGGCGTCCTTCGCCCGCGCCAGGACGGTGAGCGATCGGGCGTACCCGGCCGACGGGCGGGCGGCACGCTGGAGGCGGGCGACGGTCTCCAGGTTGTGGTTCAACACGTCGGGCCGGGCGTCGAAGATCGCCGCCAGCGCCTCCGGGTCGCCCTTGCAGTCGGGGATGAGGACCTCGATACGGGTGGCGAGATTGGTGCGGCGGATGGCGCGAATGGTGGCGGCGAATCCGCCGGCCCCGCCGTCGGCGAGGTCGTCACGGGCGACGCTCGTCACGACGGCGTGCTCGAGGCGGAGCGTCGCCACCGCCTCGGCGACCCGCTCCGGTTCGGCGTCGTCGAGCGGCTCGGGGCGCCTGGTGTCGACGAGGCAGAAGCCGCATGCCCGCGTGCAACGCTCCCCCAAGATCATGAAGGTCGCCGTGCGGTCGGACCAGCACTCGAAGATGTTCGGGCAGCCCGCCTCCTCGCAC
>DATLFW010000067.1:0-2572 GCA_035540775.1 Acidimicrobiia bacterium | reverse complement strand
CTCGACGTTCTGGTCGCCGGGGGCGATGGTGACGGCGTCGAAGCGCTCGACCTCGTCACCGCCGTCGAGCACGACGAAGTTGAAGCTCTCGGGAGCCTCCTCGTCATCGCTCTCCGGGCCCTTCTCGATGGCGATGGCCAGGCGCTTCTGACCGTCGGGCTCCTTCGAGGTGACCTCGAGGGGCTCGCCGAGCGCTCGGTCGGTCGCCGAGAGCTCGCGCACCGACGGCTCGGGAGCCGGCTCGGTGTTGGGCACGCGGACGATGTAGGCCATCGAGCCGCCGTTGTTGAAGTAGCCGTAGACGGCGTGGGGGAGCATCGCCCCCGGGATGAAGGTCCCGTACAGGTTCTCGAACTGCGACCAGCTGGTCACCAGTCGCGGCTTGAGGCCGTCGGGGTCGTTGGGATCGTCGCTCGGCGCCTTCTCGGTGAAGCCCACGAACGCCGCGACCGCCGTTGCCCCTGCTGACAGGGTGGCGGACCCGGACGGGACCTCCTCGATGTAGACGCCGGGAGAGAGGTAGGAAGGCACCGCTAGGTCTCCGTTCCGTGAGCCGGCAAGAAGGTGGCGTCGAGCCCCGCCGGTCCGGTTCGGGCGCCGTTGCCCGACCGAGTACGCCCAAGGGCGTCCATCACCGACGGGTGGGACGCGTCAGCGCAACGGTGCGACAACACGCACAGCCCCCTGAAGGTTCCCCACCACCGGAACGGACCGTAACGCGTCACTACGGAGCGTGGTAGACCACGCGGCGGGCCATTTCTGGCGCCATCTGTCATGGCACGCGCGGGCGGGAACACCTGGTCCCCGGCTCGCGCCGACGTGACGTCAGAAGCGATCGGCAGCCATGCGGGGCGGGAAGCGGCCCTCGGCGACGGCTGCGAAGAGCGGGATCGCGCGCTCCGCGGCGACGAGTGCGTGCCCGACGAGCTGGCGGAGCAGCGCCACGCTCAGCCGGTCGCCCTCGACGTCGATGCCCGCCTTGAACGCGACGGCGCCGTCGTCGGGATCGACCTCGAAGCTGCCGACCGCGAGCTGCTGGTTCAGGCGTCCGGCCAGCTCGGCGACCTCGGCGCGGCGGTCGGCCGGCACCTCGAGGTCGAGGGCGGCGAACACCGTCACCAGCTCGTCGTCTTCCTTCGTGCGGATCCACAGCACGTGGGAGCCCGCGTCGGTCTCGACCGGCGCCTTGATGATCGTGGCCTCCGGGTCGGGCCGCTCGATCTGCCAGCCCTGCTCGGTGAACACGGAGCGGATGAGGTCGAGGAGCGGTTCGTCAGCCATCGGCTCCATCCTCGTCGAAGGCGGAGCGCGCCCGGTCCCATGCCATGGCCACGTCCGACGGCTCGGCGAACGACACCCCCTCGGCGAGCGAGCCCGTGGCCGCGAGGTCGGGCGGCAGCTCGACGGCGGCGGTCGCGTGCAGCGCCCACCAGCCGTCGGTGCTCGACTCGTCCCCGCCGGGCGCGAGCACGGCGTCGACCTCGACGGGGCCCTCGCTCGGGATGCGGTCGAGCGGCGCGTTCGCCCGTGCGGCGTCGACGTGCAGCAGCCCTCCGTCGACGACGCGGGGCCAGTCGGCCCGGGCGACGACGAGCGTCGCCCGGCCCGCCGCCCTGCGCTGCACCTCGACCTCCAGGTCCCCGCCACCGGGAACCGCGAGGGTCAGCCGACCTGCCACCCGGATCCGGTCTCGTACTCGAAGGCGAGCAGGCGGGACGAACGGGTGAGCTCGACCTTGAGCAGGCCCGGCACGTTTCCGGCGACCTTCTTGTTGTACTTCAGCTCGAAGCTGGCCTCGTTCTTCGTGTTGGTGCCACCGTCGAAGCTGGCCTCGAAGTCGAACCCGAGCGACATGCCGACCGAGCCGCTCACGCCGGCCTCCTCCTCCAGGGAGAAGTCGAGCTCGAAGTCCTCTGCCGGGATGCCGTTGATCTGGCTGAAGATGCTGGCCGCGGCTTCGGTGTGCTGGAGCGTGCGGCCGCCCGTCTTGCCCTTGCCCTGGTCGGTGGCCTCGTCGGCGGTGCTCCGGATCGCCGTGCTGGCCTGGTTCACCATGCCGAGCACCACGTTGCCGAGCTTCGACAGCTTGTCGACCGGCAGGTCGGCGCCGGCCTCGACCGAGACGCCGACCGAGTCGAGGGCGTAGTCGTCGACCTTCTGGCCGTGGGTGCCGGCACCCGTCCAGCTCATCGCCACGGAGACCTCACCGGAGAACGGGCCTGCCGTCAGCGTGCCCTTCACCTCGGTCGCGATGTGGGTGACGCCGATGGTCTTCTCGGCGCCCCGCCCGAACTTCTGCGCCACGTTCTGGGTGAACCAGCTGTCGGAGAGCTTGTTGTCCTTGCCTGCGCCGCCCTTCCGGGCCTCGAGCGACTCGGCGCTGTACTTCGTGCCCATCGAGGCCTTGGCGGAGCCGCCGACCTTCAGGCCCTTGCCCCCGCCGAAGTCGACGCCGACCTCGCCCGAGAGCTCGCCGTAGCCGCCGGACTCCACGTAGTTCTCGTTGCGCTTGAGTCCCTCGTCGTACGCCTTCTTGGCCTCGTCCCACTTCGCCTTGGCCTTGTCGTAGGCC
>DATLFW010000066.1:0-2635 GCA_035540775.1 Acidimicrobiia bacterium | reverse complement strand
ACGTACGTCAACACGGCTGCGTCGACCCCCCGCGCGAAGCCTGGCTCACTGTCCGTCCGATCGTTCGGAGGGTAGCCGAGTCGAGCGCTTTCAGCGGAGCGCGTCACGAACGCCGAGAGAGGGTCGCCGGGGTGCGAAATGGGTTGATCGCGCGGCGGCTGGCGGTCGTCGGACCGAGGGCGTGGCGCACCTGGTCGGCCCACGCCACGGCGTCGAGGTACGCCGTCGACAGGACGTCGAGCGGGATACGCGAACGGGGGTCGCCCACCGGGGCGCCGTCCCGCTCGTACGCCTCGACCTGCGACAGAAGGTCGCCGAGCGGCCCCGTCCGACCGAGGAGGGCCTCCCGCAGACGCTCCGCCACCGGCAGCCGTTCGACCACCTCGTCGAGCGACAGGTCGAGGAGGGCGTCGAGCATGGAGAGGAGCCCCACCGTGAAGGCGGTCGCGGCCTCGGACCGCATCATCCGCTGCGCCACCAGCTCGCACATCCGAGCCCGGGCCAGCGCCATGACAGCGAGCTCGTCGGGCTTGGCCTGCAGCCCCGACAGCGCCAGCACGCTGGCGAAGTTCCGGATGGTGCCGATGCCGAGGAGCATCACCGCCTGGGGGATGCTCTCCACCCGGCTCCGCAATCCGTAGAAACTCGAGTTGATGAGGGCGAGAAGGCGGTAGGTGAGGCCCGGGTCCATCCGCAGGACGTCGGCGATCGCCCGGGCATCGGCGTCCGGCCGGTTCAGCTCGACGAGCAGGCGGGCAGCGACCATACGGTCGGGTGAGAGGGTCGAACGCGTCATCACCGCCGGCTGGGCGAAGAAGTACCCCTGGAACAGGTCGAACCCGAGCAGGCGACACGCCTCGAACTGGTCGACGGTCTCGACGCGCTGGGCGACGAGGGTGAGGTCCCGCTGACGGAGCCACTCGGCGTGCGCAATGAGCCCGGTCGACGAGGGGCCGCTGGCGTCGATCTTCACCATGTCGACCTCGTCGAGCAGGTAGCGCTGCGCCGGGTCGGCGTCGGTGAACCCGTCGAGGGCCACCGTGTACCCGTCGATGCGCGCCCGGTGCAGTGCCGAGAGCAGGGCGGCATCCCCAGCGGGGGTGGCCGCCAATTCGAGGACGAAGCGTTCGGGGTCGACGGCCTCGTAGTGGCCGTCCTCGAAGAACTCCCGGGTGACGTTGAGGAACGCTCGACGCCCGTCGACGAGTGCTTCGAACCCGAAGTCGACCACCAGGTTCCCGAGCACGTTGGTGGTCGCCGACGACGGGTCGTGGAACTGCGCATCGGGAGTGTCGGCGGTCCGGTAGAAGAGCTCGTACCCGACGAGCCCCAGGTCGGCGTCGAAGACCGGCTGTCGGGCGACATAACTGCACTGCATGGCGACCTCCCTCGTCCCTCAGGGAGGTCTCGGCTCGACGGGATTGCGGCCCTAGGGCCGAAGGTCCCGAGCTACGAGCTGCGCACCACGTTGCCCTTCTCGACGGGCTCCACGGTGACCGATGCCCCGACCCACTCGACCTTCTCGACCTCCGCCAGGAGGTCGGGGTCGGCGATCCGTGCATAGGCACGAGCACCGTCGGGGAGGTCGAGGATCGCCAGCCCCCACTCGGGTGCTCCGTCACGGCCGTGTGCCACGGTGTACGCCGCCACCGCCGCCTCCCCGGAGGCCTCCACCACGATCGGGCGTGGGCGGTGGGCGGTGTCGAGGCGTCCCTGAACGGCCGCCTCGTCCGGCGGAGCGAGCGGCCCCGGCTCGGTGGAATAGAGCCCGTAGACGTGCTTGGTCATGTGCATCCCGACCCCGCTGACGAGCCCCAGACTGCCCGGGTCGTCGCGGAGCGTCGCCGCCATGGCTGCGATCGAGTGCGTCATGTAGTTGCTCCCCGCTCCACCGGCGAAAGGAAGCCCACCCGTGACCGTGACGCCCCGGGGGTCGTCGGCAGACAGGCCGAGCGCGTCGAGGGCGAAGTGCAACGAGCTGGCGAAGCAGGAGTAGAGGTCGAGGTGGGCGACGTCGTCGATGCCCGCCCCGGCGCACGCAAGGGTCGCCTGCGACGCCGCCTCCATCGCCGGCGAGCGCCACATCTCGTCGTGCTCGGCGACGTAGACGGGGTCGGTCGCGTAGCACCACCCCCGGAGGTAGACCCGGCGATCGGCCGGGACACCGAGGGCGTCGGCCGCCTCGTTGCTGGCGACGATGACGGCGGCCGCCATGTCGACATCCATCACCGACACCGTGTACTTCGTGTACGGGAAGCCGACCAGGCGGTTGTCGGGGGTTGGCGTGATCAGCTCGTCGGCAGACCGTGTCGTCGGGAACCAGGCGTACGGGTTTGCCGCGGCCACCTCGGTCATCGGCGCCATGAGCGCACCGATGGCGTCCCGGTAGGCGTCGGGCTCGACGCCGAGGTGGGCCCGGCGCGCCACGTCGAAGACGGGGAAGGTCAGCCACGCCTGGAAGACGTCGTGGGCGATCTCCGCTGGGTGGAAGGGTGCCTCGAACGGGAAGGGCTTCCGCTCCGGGTCCTTGTGGCTCCACTGCGGCTTCTGGTCGGCCTTCTTCAACCGCCGGCGAGTGTCGAGCGCCTCGGCACCCGTCACGACGGCGACGTCGTAGTCACCGGCGAGGATGGCC
>DATLFW010000065.1:0-4540 GCA_035540775.1 Acidimicrobiia bacterium | reverse complement strand
GGCTTCGAAGCCCACGACGGCACCGCTGTCTGCTCGCACGATCGGCTGGTAGTACGGGACGATCTCGCCGTCCTCGAGGGCACGACGGAGCGACGCTTCCTGAGCGAAGCGGCGGCCGGCTCGGACCCGGAGCGCAGGCCGGAACACCTCCACGCGCCCGCGGCCCTGCGACTTGGCGTGGTACATGGCGGCGTCGGCGTCCCGCGTCACGGCATCGGCGTCGGCGCCGGGAGCGAGGTAGGCGACGCCGATGCTGGCGCCCGGCGTGACCGAGCCCCGCACCCCCTGGTGGTCGCTCAACTCGATGGGGCGGGTCAGCAGCTCGCGGAGGCGTTCCGCCACCGCGATCGCCTCCTCCGTCCCGGCCAGGTCCTCACACAGCACGCCGAACTCGTCGCCACCGAGACGGGCGACGGTGTCGGCCGGGCGCACGGCGTCACGGATGCGCTGAGCGACGACCCCCAGCACCCAGTCGCCCACGCCGTGCCCGAGCGTGTCGTTGATCTCCTTGAATCGATCGAGGTCGAGGAAGAGTACGGCGGCGGGACGGTCGGTGCGCGACAAGCGTGCCGTGGCGAGGGTGATGCGATCGAAGAACAGCGCTCGGTTGGCGAGGCCGGTGAGCGGGTCGTGCAGGGCCTGGTGGGCCAGGAACTGCTCGAACGCCTTCCGCTCGCTGATGTCGCGGGCGATGGTCGACAACCATTCCGCCCGTCCGTCCGGGCTGCGGTGCACGTGCGCGACGTGCGACATCGGGATCTCCCGCCCGTCGAGGGAGCGCATCGTGAGCTCTCCCTCCCAGACGTCGTGGAGGCGAAGGTGGGGGACGACCTCCTCCTCGATGATCCGGCGTGCGTCCTCCGTGAAGAAGTCGAACACCATGTGGTCCTCGAGCCGGTCCTCGCTCCCGATGTCCATCAGGCGGCGCCCGGCGGCATTCACCTGGACGAGGCGACCGTCGGCCCGGGCGAGGGCGACCAGATCGGTCGTCGACTCGACGATCGCTTGGAGGAGCGACCGCACGTCCTTCGCCTCGCGAGTCGCCCGGACCATCTCGGTCACGTCTTCCACCGTCGCGACGTACGACAGCGTGTCGTCGAGCGAGCGCGTCGGCCGGGCACGGAGGCGCAGCCACCGGACGCCGTCCGCGGCGGGCATCTCGACGTCGACCTCGGCTCGCGTGACGAGGGCCTCCCTCCAGCGCTCCTCGACGCCGGCTCGGGCGTCGGCGGCGACCATGGCGAACCAGCCGTCGCCCTTCGCGTGCTGAGGGGCGACGCCCGTGAGGTCACTGAAACGGTCGTTGGCGTAGACGCATCCCGCCTGCGAGTCGACGAGGAGGATCCCGAGCGGTGACGACGAGGCGAGGAACCGGAAGCGCTCCTCGCTCGCCCGCAGCGATGCCTCGATCTGGCGTCGCCGAGTGACGTCGTGCACGTTGGCGACGAGGTGGCTCGGACGACCGGCGCGGTCGGTCACGACCGAGACGTGGACCTGTGCCCACACCGTCGTACCGTCCGGGCGGAGGTAGCGCTTCTCGACGCTGTAACCGCGACCCCGAACGATCGCCTCCTCGGCGAAGGCCGTGCTCACGCCGAGGTCGTCGGGATGCGTGACGTCCTGCCATCGCAGGCGAAGGAGGTCGGATCGTGAGCGTCCGAGGACGTGCGCGAGCGCCCCGTTGACCTCCACATACGCCCCGTCGAGGGTCGTCACGGCGATGCCTGTGGGTGCGTCGTCGAAGGCACTTCGCATGCGCCGTCCGGCGTCGGCCTGCGCCTCCTGGTCGCGGCGCCGGTCGTCGATGTCGTGGGCCTCGAAGATCACGAACGCCGGAGCGCCCTCGGGGTCGCGAACGAGCCAGACGTCGACCAGGAGCCAGACATTCGATCCGTCGGTGCGCCGGAACCGCGTCTCGAACGTGCGCCCATCACCGGTGCCGGCGACGAGGTCGGCGAGGATCGCCCTGGTGAGGACGGCCTCGTCCGGGGTGAGCAGCGCGTCGACGCGCTGCCCTGTGACACCAGGATCGGGGACGGGCGCGAGGGTGCGCGCAGCGGCGTTCATCCACACCAGCGTGCCGTCGAGGGCAACGATGCCCGCCGGGTTCGGAGCGTCCTCATGGGCCTGGCGGACGGCGGCGGCGAGCGCGTCGGCAGGGGAGCGGTCGCCGCTCTCGTCGGACGTGCTGCGCTGAAACGCCACGAGGCGCCCCTCCGGACATCGGCCGCCGGGACGAGGGTTGGGATGCGCCGAATGATCACATGGTGGCGGAATGATGCTGCGTGGTCACTCTACCACGTTGCGTGGTATTCCCAACCCAACCGTTGATCAAACTTCCCAAGAGCCGGGGCGTCCGTAGGATGGCGGTCAGTGCCGGTGCCGCCGTGCCTGCGGAGGCGCCGGGCACGAGCACGACCCCCGCTGGAGGTGCGTATGGAGCCGGCCGTCACGGTCCGAGCGATGGACCACATCGTCCTCAACGTCGCCGACGTCGAAGCGTCGCTGCGGTTCTACTGCGAGGAGCTGGGCCTGGAGGGCGTGCGGGTCGACGAGTGGCGCCGCCAGGAGGTGTTCTTCCCGTCGGTGCGCGTCGACGAAGGCACGATCATCGACCTGCTCGCCGTGCCCCGGACGGGCGAGAACGTGAACCATTTCTGCCTGGTCGTGGAACCGACCGATTTCGAGGCGCTGAAGGCCAGCGGCCGTTTCGAGGTCACCGACGGACCAGATCGGCGCTTCGGTGCGCGCGGAGACGGGATGTCGCTCTACATCCGGGACCCGGACGGAACCGTGGTCGAACTCCGGTACTACGAGCCCTGAACCCAGCGTTCCTGGGCACAAACGCCCATAATCCTCGTTATGTCAACTAGCCCTCGGTTCTCAACCTGACCGTCCCGTCCCCCGTTCTTGGCCCTTTTTGCAGGGATATGCGCTGCTCCGGGGGCCAAGAACGGCTCTGGCCGGGGACGCCGTTGCTCGAGCGGCAACACTGGTCACCGTGAAGCGCGTTCAGCGACCTCAACGGTCGTCGCTTACAGGCCCGCCCCAAGATCCCGGCGACGACGCTCCCGGTGTCAACCTGCCATCCTTCGCACGGCGCGCTCTTCGCCGGAGGCGGTGGAGCCTGCTCGGTGTTGCGCTGGGCGTATTCGCCGTCACGGCATACGCACTGGTCGTCACGTTCTTGATCGTGGAAGACACCGGGGTGCAGGGACGCGGCGTCGGAGTCGGAGTCGGCACGGTGCTCGCCGCGCTCAGCCTCGGTTACTACAGCGGGCGGCGATTGTTCTGCGAGGCTCGGGCGTTGACGCGTGAAGCCCTGGTGACGACTCTTCGTCCGGCGTTTGCACGGCGCCCAGCCCTGGCTTTCGTTGTGTTCCGCGGAAACGACGTCCGCCTTGCGCGGATCCTGGCGGAGACCGAGGAACACGGACCGCTCGCGATTCCCGTTGACCCGCGAGACGCGGAACGGTGCCTCCCGGGCACATCGGTGGCCGTTCACGGCGATCTGTCTCCCGGCGGTTGGGTGGCTCTGCGGTTCCGTGACGAGGTCATGTGGCCGACCGGGCGGGTCGAGCCGGCGCCAGCCGATGCCGGCGACCACGCCTGAACTTGGCCGTCGATTCGGCGCATCGTCGCGGCCAAAGGACCAAGAACGTCAGACGAGGCGGCGGTCGGTGGCCCAGCGGGTGAGTTCGTGGCGGTTGGAGAACTGGAGCTTGCGCAGGACGGCCGAGACGTGCGTCTCGACCGTCTTCACCGAGATGTGAAGCGCCCCGGCGATCTCCTTGTACGTGTAGCCCCGGGCCAGGTACCGCAGCACCTCACGCTCCCTGGCGCTCAGCTGGTCGAGCTCGGGGTCGCCCGAGACCGGTGCGCCGCCGGAGAAGGCGTCGAGCACGAAGCCGGCCAGCCGGGGGGAGAAGACGGCGTCACCCTCGGCCACCCGTTCCACTGCCTCCACCAGCTCGGGCCCGGTGACGTTCTTGGTGACGTAACCCCGCGCCCCCGCCCGCACGACGGCGATGACGTCCTCGGGAGCGTCCGACACCGACAACGCGAGGAACCGCACGTCCGGATGACGGGCAAGAACGGCCTCGATCACCGCCCGGCCCCCGCCGTCGGGCATGTGCACGTCGACGAGCACCACCTCCGGCAGGCGTTCGCCGATCATCTCGACGGCCGCTTCGACCTCGTCGGCCTCCCCCACGATCTCGACGGCGTCGCCGAGCTCGGCGCGTACCCCCGAACGGAAGAGGTGATGGTCGTCGACGAGGAACACCCGCCGGGGCGCTCCCCCGCTCACGCCGGCCGCCGCGAGGCCAGAGCCACCGACAACTCCACCTCCGTTCCGTCGCCGGGGACGGAACGAACCTCCGCGCTCCCCCCGTGGCGGGCCATCCGGGCGTGGATGGAGTCGGCGATCCCCCGTCGGTCGGAGGGAACGGCACCGGGATCGAAGCCGGAACCGCGGTCGCGCACGAAGCCCGTCAGGCGGTCGCCCTCCACCTCGACGTAGAGCGACACCGTCGAGACG
>DATLFW010000064.1:0-2596 GCA_035540775.1 Acidimicrobiia bacterium | reverse complement strand
GGGAACTGCGTGTGTTTCTGCCGCCAGATCACGGCGAGGTGCACGCCGATCAGGGTGGCGATGAGGACGGGGACGATCAGGACGTGGATCACGAAGAGGCGGGAGATGATGTCGTGGGCCGGGAACTCGCCGCCGAAGACGAAGAAGACGAGGTGGGGACCGACGAGCGGGATGCTCTGCCCGATGCCGTAGGCGATCCGCAGACCGGTGCCCGACAGGAGGTCGTCGACGAGCGAGTACCCAGCGAACCCGTTGACGACCACGAGCAGCAGGAGGGTGACGCCGACGAGCCAGTTGAGCTCACGTGGTCGTCGGAAGGCACCCGTGAAGAAGATGCGACAGAGGTGCACGACAACGGCTCCCGCCATCACATTCGCCGCCCAGTGGTGGATCTGACGCATCACGAGGCCCGCCCGCACGTCGAAGCTGAGCTCGACGGTCGACCGGTACGCCTCCGACATCTCCACGCCCCGAAGGGGCTCGTACGACCCCTCGTACACCGTCGGGCTGAGGCTCGGCTCGAAGAAGAACGTGAGGAAGACACCGGTTGCCACCAGGACGACGAAGCTGTAGAGCGCGATCTCCCCGAACAAGAACGACCAGTGGTCGGGGAACGCCTTGTCGAGGTGGCGACGGGCGTAGCCCGCACCGCCGAGGCGGGCATCGAGCCACGTGACCGTGCGGCGGATCACCATGCCGGGCGCGACAGGTGGGCGGTCATTCGGGTCGGTACCAGAACCCGGGACCGACGGCGTCGTCGAAGTCGTCGAGGGCCACGACGAACCCTTGCTCGTCGACCGCGATCGGTAGGCGGGGCAGGGCGCGGGTTGCCGGTCCGAACGTGACCGCGCCGCGATCGAGGACGTCGAAGGTCGACTGGTGGCACGGGCACAACAAGAGGTGCTCTTCGGCCTGGTACAGGTTCACGGCGCATCCGAGGTGCGTGCACACCTTCGAGAAGGCGAGGAGACCGTCGTCGGCGGAGCCGTCGGCCGCCTCGCCCTCGAGGAGTCCGGGCTGGACCCGCACGAGGACGGCCTGCCCGTCGGCGGAGCCGACGTGCCCGTCCGGGAACACCGTCGTGAACGCGTCGACCCGCACGTCGTCGGCCCGTACCGGTCGCCCCTCGACGTCGACGGCACGTCGGCCGCGTTGCCAAGGCGTGTGGAACAGCGCCCCGGCGGGGAGGGGTCCGAGCGACCGCACCGGGAAGAAGAAGGCAGCGACGGCGGCGCCGCCGGCACCGAGCAACAGGGCGCGCAGGAGACGCCGTCGGGTCACCGACTCGGGCCCCAGTTCCTCGGCGACCACGCGCCGGTCCTCCTCCGACGACGCCAGCGGCTCGCGCACCTCGACGACGGGCTCTCCCGGCATCAAGTGCTTTCCCCACAACACGGCGGCGACCCCGAGGCTCCCGAGCATCGTCCCGAGGAAGAGGCCTTCGAGCTGGACGCCGCCGCCGAGGGCGTAGACGGTGGTGACGCCCGCAGCCGAGGCGATGGCCGCCACGAGGGCGAGGGCGATCCGGACGGTCGCGGCCGCCTCGGTGTGCTTGCGGCGGACCCACTGCGTCATTCGGGCTCGACCCCGTGCCCGCCGTGCCCGTGGCGCATCGTCGAGCCGATCCAGCGAGCGATGAGCAGCGTTCCCCCGACGCCGAACAGCCATGCGGCCGCCCCTTCGGGTACCGGCCCGAGATGCCATAGCGAGAACCCGCCGGGGTCGGGTCGGTCGTCGATCGCGGTGTCGACGTAGGCCGTCACGTCACGAACGCCCTCCTCGTCGAGAGGAGCGGGGCTCATCACGGGCATCGTGCCGGGTCCGACGAGGATGGCCTCGGCAACGAGGCGCGGCGTGAGGTGGTCGACGGCCGGCGCCACCTGGTCGGTGAAGATCAGCGCCCCGCCGACGCCGGCCGTGCCGTGGCAGCCAGCGCAGTGCTCGCGGTAGAGCGTCCCTCCCGCCGGAACGTCGCCGTCGCCCGGTACGAGGCGAGGGATGGGCGGGCCGCCCGCGACAACCGATTGGAGGGCGATGACCAGGGCTTCGATCTCTGCCTCGGAGTATTCCGGGTCGTCCGGGCGGAACAGGCCTTGGTTGGGCCCGGTGATCGGCATGCGCCCGGTCCGGAGCTGGAAGTCGACGCTGGCGGCGCCGACGCCGGAGAGGTCCGGGCCTCGTGGCGTTCCGCGACCCTCGTCGCCGTGGCAGACGGCGCAGTCGCGGAGGTAGAGGTGCACGCCGAGCCGACGGTCCGTCGCGGGCGGCTCGCCGCTCTCCTGGGCGGCCCGGGCGCTCGATGCCACGACCGCAGCGGTGACGAGCGTGGTGCCGAGGAGCAGGGTGGCCAGGGCGGCCCGGCTCCGACCGTGATCGGCCCTTCCCGCGATCGTCGGCCTCCTGTCGCCGCCGTCGGCCCGCCGCCGCCGTTCCCGAGCCCGGCCGCCCGCGAACGGCGGCCCCGCCGTTCCTCGAAGGTCGGTACCCCTGGCCCGAATCGTGCAAACCGGTATTGCGTGGCAGAGGAGGAGGGCGGGTATCGACCCCGGGAGGCGCCACGCGCCGAACGAAGACCGCCAGACGCCCAACCAAGAGG
>DATLFW010000063.1:0-3704 GCA_035540775.1 Acidimicrobiia bacterium | reverse complement strand
CTCGGCGGGCATGATCCGCAGATTCCAGACCTTTTCGGCCAACCGGTCGGCGGTCTCGGGCGCGTCGTCGTGCGTGACTCCGACGAGGACGAGCAGCCCGCTGCCGATCTCGCCCACCGTCTGGCCGTCGACCTCGACCGCCGCCTCGACCACCCGCTGCACCAACGCTCGCACGTCCCGAACCCTACGCTGGCGGGATGGCGATCAGCGTTGCCCAGATCTGGCGCTTCCCGGTGAAGTCGATGCGCGGCGAGCGGATCGACGAAGGCCCCCTCGTCGAGTCCGGGCTGCAGGGCGACCGCCGATTCGGTGTCGTCGACGACGAGACGGGCAAGGTGCTCTCCGCCAAGCGAGAGGCGCGGCTGCTGTTGGCGTCGGCCCGACTGGTGGGCGACGGCGTGGAGATCGACCTGCCCGACGGAACGACGGTGTCGTCGGCGGACTCCGACGTCGACGCTCGCCTGTCGGCCTGGCTCGACCGCTCGGTGTCGCTCCGCCGGGCGTCGGCCGACGTGCAGACGGTCTACGAGATGAACACCGACAACACCGACGAGTCGTCGCCCCTGTTCGACTTCCCGTGCCCGCCGGGGACCTTCCTCGACGCCGCCGCCGTGCACCTGCTCACCACGGCGAGCCTGCGGGCGGCCGCCGCCGAATATCCGGAGGGCGACTGGGACGTCCGCCGCTTCCGCCCGACGGTGCTGCTCGAGTGCGACGGTGACGACTGGGTCGAGGACGGCTGGGTCGGCGGGCCGGTCACGGTCGGCGAGGCGGGGCTGATGGTGTTCGCCCCGACGGTGCGATGCGCGGTGCCCACGCGAGCCCAGGACGGCCTTCCTCGCGACCTCGGCATCGCCAAGACCGTCAACCGGGCGCACCAGTCGAACCTTGGGGTCTACGCCGCCGTGGCGTCACCGGGAACGGTGAGGATCGGCGACCGGGTGACGCTCAGTTCCGCTTGATGTCCTTCCACGAGACGCCCTTGTCGACCTCGGGGTCGCGTGGGAGGCCGAGCACCCGCTCGGCGATGACGTTGCGCAACACCTCCGACGTCCCGCCTTCGATGGTGTTGGCCCGAGCGCGCAGGAAGGCGTAGGCCCGGTTCTCGGCGTCGGTGTCGCCCGGCTCCCACGCCACGGCGTGCGGCCCCCGGGCGTTGGCCAGGAAGCTGGTACGGCGCTGCTGGTACTCGGCGTTGAACACCTTGCCGATCGAACCCTCGGGTCCGGGCTGGTCGCCCCGCATCCGGGCCGACTGGGCCCGGAACGAGGTGATCTCCTTCAGCTCCTGCTCGATGTAGAACTGGGCGACCTGCTGGCGAATGACCGGGTCGCTGGTGTCGGGGATGGCGTCGAGGAACGACCGCCACGGGTCGCGACGGGTGCCGCCCATGATGGCGGCGTTGTCGAGGGCGATCCCCGAGAGCGCCACCCGCTCGTTCATGAGCGTCGTGCGCGCGGCCCGCCAGCCGTCGCCGACGGCGCCGACGCGGTTGGCGTCGGGGATCCGCACGTCGGTGAGGTACACCTCGTTGAACTCGGCCGTCCCCGACATCTGACGGAGCGGGCGGATCTCCACCCCCGGCGCCTTCATGTCGCAGATGAAGTACGTCAGGCCCTCGTGCTTGGGCTTGTCGGGGTCGGTTCGGGCGACGAGCATCCCCCACTTGGCGAGCTGGGCGATCGACGTCCACACCTTCTGGCCGTTCACCACCCACTCGTCGCCGTCCTTGACCGCCCGGGTCGAAAGCGAGGCCAGGTCGGAGCCGGAGCCGGGCTCGGAGAAGAGCTGGCACCAGATCTCCTCACCCGTGAGGATCTTCTTGAGGTACCGCTCCTTCTGCTCGTCGGAGCCGTGCCCGATGATGGTCGGGCCGGCGAGGCCGACGCCGAGGAGGTTGGGAGCGACGGTCGGCAGGCGATAGCGGTTGAGCTCCTCGCGGATGATCTGGAGCGCCCACGGCTCGGCGTCGAGGCCGCCGTACTCCTTCGGCCACAGCGGCGCCGCGTAGCCGCTGCGCCCGATCGTGCCCATCCACTCGAGCGGGTTGAAGGCGCTCGCCTCGCGGACGGCTTGGTAGCGGTCGTCGTCGCCGGCGTCGATGGCATCCATCCAGCCCTCGGGCAGGACGTCGCGGAGCCAGCCCGTGAACTCCTGGCGGAACGCCGCTCGCTCCGGGGTGTCCTCGATCTTCCAGCGCATGCGTCCTCCTGGCACTGACGAACTTGACCGCTTGGTCAAGAAGGTATCGCAGTGCTGTGCCGACGGGCCAGGGGGCGTAGCGTTCTCCCGTGAGCCGCTCGTGGGACGCCGCCAGCTACGACGTCGTGTCGGCCGTGATGGACGGCATGGCGGGTGAGACGCTCGACCGCCTCGACCTCGACGGCGACGAGGTGGTGCTCGACGCCGGGTGCGGGACCGGCCGCATCACCGCCCGCCTCCTCGAGCGACTGCCCCGGGGGCATGTGATCGCCGCCGACGCCGACCCCGACATGGTGCGCAAGGCGCGGGAGAACCTCCCGCCCGAGGTCGAGGTGATCCAGGCCGATCTCCAGGAACTCGACCTCGACGGAGCGGTCGACGCCGTCTTCTCCACGGCCACCTTCCACTGGGTCCCCGACCACGACCGCCTCTTCGCCCGGCTGTTCGCCGCCCTCCGCCCCGGCGGCCGCCTCGTCGCCCAGTGCGGCGGGGAGGGCAACATCGCCCGCCTGAAGGGCGCCGCTGCCGAGGTGGCGGCCGAGCCTGGCTGGGACGGCGCCTTCGACGGGTTCGAGCCGTCGTGGCGGTACGCAGCGGCCAAGGAGACGGCGCAGCGGCTGGAGCAGGCGGGGTTCGTCGACGTGCGGTGCTGGCTGCAGCCCTACCCCGTCGAACCCGCAGAGCCCGTCGAATACCTGCGGACGATCCCGCTCGGCCCGTGGATCGACCGGCTGCCCGAGGAGCGGCGCGGGGAGTTCGCCCAGCGGGTGGCGGAGCGGCTCGGGACGCCCCTGGTCGCGGACTACGTCCGCCTCAACATCGAGGCCACCCGCCCCGCCTGACCCCCGGGTGGCTAGCGGGAGGCGGCGGCTTCGACGGTGTCGAGGACGCGCACGGCGTTCTCGCCCAGGATCCCGCGCACCTCGTCGTCGGCGAACCCGCCGTCCAAGAGCGCCGCCGTGAGGCGCGACAGGTGGTGCTCGCCTCGGTAGTCGCGGGGCAGCCTCGGCAGTCCGTTCATGTCGGTCCCGATGCACAGGTGCTCCGGCCCCACCAGGTCGGCGACGTGGCGGGCATGGGCGACGACGTCCGCGAGCGTGTGTGTGCCACGCCGGACCCCGCGGTACGGCCACAGCCCGACCACGCCACCCGTCGCCGCCAGCCCCCGCAGCTCGTCGTCGGTGAGGTAGCGGGGGAAGTCCTGCAGCGCCCGGGAGCCTCCGTGCGACGAGACCACCGGCGCCTGCGCCACGTCGAGGATGCCGCGGATGGTGGCGCCGTCCGCATGGGCCACGTCGACCACGATCCCCCGCTCGTTCATCCGCCGAACCGCCGTCGCTCCCGCCGCGCTCAGCCCACATTCCACTCGGCGGCGCACGGGCACCGGGCCGAGGTACGCCTGCCATGGGAGGCACGTCGTCCCAAGCTGGTTGTCGCCGAGGTGGACAGGCACCACGATGCGAACGCCCCGATCGGCCCAGGCGTCGACGCGCTCGGGGTCG